>CAVFWT010000067.1:0-10269 GCA_963626305.1 bacterium
ACTAAATGTTAACTCTATACATGTTGTTTTTCAAATAGAAATTAGTTATACGGATACTTCACACTTTCGGTAATCTGTTGTAAAATTAAATAGAAAGAGGAGAAGGTGTCCGACTTGGATGTAAGCAGAAGCGGAACCCAGTGGTCACCGAATTTATTTTTACAGAAAGCAAGGTATGAGGAATGAAAGAATTTATCATTGAAATGGAAGATGGCGGAATTATGGAAGGTGAGCTGTACGAAGATATTGCACCGAAGACAGTTGAGAATTTTGTATCGCTGATTGAGAAGAATTTCTACGATGGCCTGATTTTCCACCGCGTTATTCCGGGTTTCATGATCCAGGGTGGCTGCCCGAACGGCAACGGTATGGGCGGTCCTGGATACACTATCGACGGCGAATTCACATCGAACGGATTCAAGAATGATCTCAAACATTCGAGAGGCGTGCTATCCATGGCAAGAGCGATGGATCCGAACTCGGCTGGTTCGCAGTTCTTCATCATGGTTGCGGATGCACCACACCTGGATGGAGAGTATGCGGCTTTCGGAAAAATTACGAAGGGCATGGACGTTGCTGACCGCATTGTCAATGTACAGCGTGATCCATGGATGGATAAGCCTGTCGAAGATCAGAAGATTAAGTCTATTCGAATGAAGTAAGATTGGCTTCCAACAAAGGTTAAAAGAAAAGGTTAAGAGACTAGTTAAAGACGAATATTGAACGGAGAAGGGTATGCAGAAAGATCGTCAAATTATCGTTATCGGGCATAAGAATCCGGATACGGATTCCATCTGTTCGGCTATTGCATATGCTCATTTTAAGAACATGATTACCCACGAGAAGGGACGCTATGTTCCGATGCGCGCCGGTGAGATCAGCCAAGAGACGAAATACGTCTTGGATCGATTTCAGGTGCCGGTACCAGAGTATCTGGGCGACATCGGTGCCCAGGTGTGCGATATGGAAATTCGCCATACGCCGGGTGCACCGAAGGAGATGACCATCAAGGAAGCGTGGGAGTTCATGCGAGAAATGGATGCAGTCACACTCCCGATTACGGAGAATAAGCACGTGGTGGGACTCATTACGAAGGGTGACATTGCTCAGACATTCATGGCGGCAGAGGATAATGCGTTCTTATCTCGGATGAAACCTCGTTATCAAGATATTGCGGAGACACTGAACGGCACCGTGGTTGTTGGCGATGGAGAAGCTCGCTTCGAACACGGCAAAGTTCTGGTTGGTGCTGCAATGGTTGAGCGTATGACGAAGTACGTGGAACCGGGTGATCTGACCATCATGGTAGACCGGGAAGAGAACAATATGGGCGCACTCGAAGCAGGCGCGCAGGCACTAATCCTTTGCCTCGGTGCCAAGGCGACACCGGAACTTGTTGAAATGGCAAAAGCGAAAGATGCTGTAATCATTGAAACGCCAATGGATACGTTTGCGGTTTCCATGGAAATCTACAAGAGTGTGCCGCTGGAATCCTTTATGCTGACGGATGACATTGTCATCTTCAAGACGGATGACTACGCTGATAAGGTGCGTGCGGTGATGTCGACTACTCGTCACCGGGCATTTCCTGTTGTGAATGAGAAGGGGGAATACATCGGCACGATTTCCAGACGTAATCTGTTGGGTATTCATAAGAAGCAAGCTATCCTGGTAGACCACAACGAGACATCTCAGGCGGTAGATAATATTAACGAAGCAGATATTCTGGAAATTGTGGACCACCATCGTTTGGGTACCTTGCAGACATTGCAACCAATTTACTTTGTGAATCAGCCGGTGGGATGTACTGCAACGATTCTCTATGAAATGTTCGTAGAGAAGGGAATTGATATCGCTCCGGAAATCGCTGGTCTGCTCTGTGCGGCAATTATTTCGGATACGCTAATGTTCCGCTCGCCGACTTGTACCATCAAAGATAAGATGGCAGCTGGCGCTTTGGCGCTGCTGGCGAATATCGACATTGAATCTTTTGCGACGGAGATGTTTGAAGCAGGTTCCGACCTTGCCAACAAGTCCGAAGAAGAAATCTTCTATCAGGATTATAAGAAGTTCACCTTCGGAAACATCAGCTTTGGAGTTGGACAGATTAGTTCTATGAGCAAGGATGAACTTCAGGAAATCAAAGAACGCATCCGTCCTTTGCTCGAACACGAGTGTGGAAAGAACGGTGTCTCAATGGTATTCTTCTTGCTGACCGATATTCGGAATTCGTCGTCTGAAATGCTCTTCGCAGGCGAACGCGCTGAAGAACTGGCGGATATCGCGTTTGAAGATGCGCCAAGAACGGATGATGGCTACGAACTAGAAGGTGTATTATCTCGAAAGAAGCAGCTCATTCCGGCGTTCATGCGTGCGATTAATTTGATGTAGAAATTGCGGATGACACACGGAGAAAGTTAAAAAATTAATAAAAACAAAACATATTGAAAGCACGATATTGATATGATAATGTATTCGGTGTGATGTCCACGTGTGGGCATTACGCCGATTTATTTTTTTGAGAAAATTCTTGTGTAAAGTTGAGGGAGGGAAATGGATTACGCAAAGATTTTGAAGAGCCTGCTGGACATTGGTGAAGCAATGGTAAATAGTGGTGCTGAGGTAGGCCGTGTAGAAGACAGTATGTATCGCCTGTGTTCTGCCTATGGATTTACAAGAAGCAATTGTTGGGTAATTTCGTCCAACATTCAGGCAACGGTAGAATCTCCAGAAGGAGAAATTATCACTCAGATTAGACACGTTCCAGCGGGAGAAATGAACTTCGATCGTCTGGATTATTTGAATAACTTGTCGCGGTATGTCTGTGCGAATACGCCAGACGCAGAGGAACTCAAGGCGAAGCTTCAGGAGGTTCTGAATCGTGATCCTCAGCCGAAATGGAAACACTACGTTGCAGGTGTCATGGGCGGTGCTGGATTCGCCGTATTCTTTAACACCAATGTGATGGATACCATCGTCGCAATTCTCGCATCCATCCTCATCGTTGCCATGGGCGACGTGCTGGGCAAATACGAGCACAATCCGCTAATTTACAATGCAATCATCTCGTTCTTTGTAGAAATCTTCATTATCCTTGCCGTTACCTTCGGCTTTGGAGAGCATATCAATTATATTACGGTCGGAGTCGTTATGCTCCTGATTTCCGGAATTGGTTTTACCAACGGTATTCGTGACCTTCTTCATCGCGATACACTGTCTGGTATCGTGAACCTGTGGAACTCCGTTCTTGGTGCGACCGGCATCGCGATTGGAATCGTACTTCCGCTGCTGCTGCTGAAAGGGGTGATGTAGATGTTAGTATTAGCTCCAAGTCTTACCGTGCAGCTGATTTCTTGCACCATCGCTTGTGTTGGCTTCGGCTTGTGGTTTAACGTTAAGGGTGTTCAAGTCGTATATTCCGGAATCGGCGCATTCTTTACCTGGCTTGCTTATTCATTGGTATATGAAGCAACATCCAGTAACTTCCAGGCAACCCTGGTTGGTGCCGTGTTCGTTGCAATCTATGCGCAGATTATGGCTCGCGTGAACCGTGCCCCGGCGACGATTTTCTTGACTGTCTGCGTATTTCCGCTTGTTCCGGGACCGAACCTGTATTACATGATGTATTACATCGTAATGGAAAATTACAAAATTGCAAAGGAAGAAGCGCTGACATTGGTTCTCACTTGCCTTGGAATTGCCCTTGGCTTCATCGTTGTTGATATCTTCAACAAGTACTTAATGTTGCTGCACAGCAAACTCAAAGGAAAATCCGTCCAGGAGCATGGGGAACATTAATAGATAAAAATAAGTTTTGTATTCAAAATCGACCGAGAAATCGGTCGATTTTGCTTGACATACAAATTGTGAAAATATACAATAAAAAGACATTCTGTTTATTGGTTGGACTAAAGTTGTAGAAGGGAATTAAAATGAAGAATAAGTATATCGCAAAACGTTATTGGAAAGATCAGTCTTCCGCAATGAGTGCAGTAAATGAGAAGGCAAAACAATATAACGACGTAATTAATTTGAGCTTGGGAGATCCAGACCTGTTGACGGATGATGGGGTCATCGAACAGGCTTATCAAGATACATTAGCAGGCCACACGAAGTATACCGAATTCCGTGGGGACCCAGAGTTGAGAGAAGAAATTTGCAAGTTCTATAAGAACGAATATGACATGGATGTAGCGGATGAAGAAGTAATGATTACTCCGGCTGGAACACTCGCTATGTTCCTCGTGATGGAGACCATCCTGGATCCAGGTGACGAAGTTATCCTGCAGGCACCATATTTTACACCGTACCCAGCTCAGGTAGAACTCGCAGGAGGCGTTCCGGTTGAACTGCCGACTTACGAAGAAGAAGACTTCCAGGTTAATGTCGAGAGACTGGAATCCTTGATTACGGAGAGAACCAAAGCCCTCGTGCTCAACACACCGAGCAACCCAACCGGCAGCTGCCTCACCGTTGAAACGATGACGAAAATTGCGGAGATTGCCGAGAAGTATGATTTACTTGTGGTTTGTGACGATATCTATACGGCATTTAGCTATCAGAATCCGTTCGTGCCATTCGCATCGCTTCCAGGAATGAGAAAAAGAAGCCTGACTATCAACACGGTGTCGAAGAACTTCACCATGACCGGATGGCGTGTTGGCAACATCATCGCTCCTGCAGAATTCGTTCGCGTAATGGCAAACATCAACATGAACGTTGCATTTACGGTATCGGCACCGAGCCAGCGTGCTGCAATCGCTGCATACCGCACATATAAAGACTTCCAGCCAGCAATGATTGCGGAATACAAGAAGAGAGTATTCTATGCGGCTGAGCGCATCAACGCACTGAGCAACATGCACGTGCTCTATCCACCGAAGGGTGCATTCTACCTCTTCATCAACATCAAGGACACAGGAATGACATCCGCCGAAGTGGCAGAACGCATCTTGGACGAAGCGCACGTTCTGACTCTGCCGGGCAATGCATTCGGTAATTGCGGTGAAGGATTCCTTCGTATCGCCTGCACTTGCGGCTGCGAAGAACTGGGCGAAGCATTTGACCGCATTGGTAAGATGAAGCTCTTTGCACCAAGCAAATAAGTGGAGAAAATCACGGTTTGCCGTAGGCACGGTATGTAGATTCGCGCCGGAAAACGAATTTCTGTATGCGTCCGAATGGCTAAAAACAAATTCAATCGGGCAGGCAGTTTCCGAGGAAGCTGCCTGTTTTTTTATGCTCGTGTTCGGCCCGTTATGGATATGTATAACTTTTGTAAAAGTGTTTCATATCAGTTGAAAGAAATTCTCATTTAAGGTAGACTTAAGTATATGGATACAGAGAAAAAATCGGACGAAACTATATCGGAAGAAACACGAAATGACGAACAGAATATCGGTAATAAATTACCAGGAGTTGCACTTTGTATACTCCTGATTCTTTTCGTGTTCTATCTTTGCCAGAGTAACGTCGTTCTGTCCGATTACAATACTCGCGAACTGGAAATCAACGCGGAGAAGGTCGCTTCGCTTCAGAAGGGAGACGTAGCGAAAGTTCAGCGTGAAATTTCGCTTTCTGACAAGATGGCGAAGAACGGATCTTCCCACGCCAGCAAACGTGCGTGGTATATGGAGCGTTTCCAGAATTGCGTCGTGGTGGGCGATTCGCTGACAGATGGCCTCAAAGTCTATCAATGGTTGTCGAAGAAGCAAGTGTTCAGCTCAGTTGGAGCATCAATCATTGTCGACGGAAAGCTGTTCCGTAAGGCAGCGAAGACATATCCGACGAAAGCTTTCTTTGCATTCGGAATGAACGATATGGGAAATTACCGCGGTAATGCGAAGAACTTCATCAAGAAGTACAACAGCTTGCTCAAAGAGGTACAGAAGAAGAGTCCGAAGACCGAAATATATATTTGCAGTATCACCACACCGACGAAGAGCGCAATCAAGCGCAAGAAGGTGCTCGGTAATTATAAGAAATTCAACAAAGCGATTGAGCAGATGTGCAAGGACGAAGGCTACACGTATGTGGATACGACCCAAATCCTTCCGAGCCACAAGAAACTCTATGCCGGGGACGGTATCCACGCGGCGAGTGCATACTATCCGCTCTGGATGAACAAGATGATTGAAGTTGCAGACCTGTAACGGAGGAAGGATGGGAATGTCCAAAAGGAAAGAAGGTATACAACTGAATATTCCACCAATTCTGGTACGGCTGTTCCTAATCGTATCGCTGGTGCTCTTTCTTCACGGCGTCTATACGGCTGCAGATGCTTCGGATGTGAGTATGGATTCGATTCGAACTGCCATGCTTCAAAATACAGAAATCACATCAATGCAGGCGTGCAATAACCGTAAACTACTCCAGTTCATGGGACTCAACTACGAGGATTACGATTCCTATATGTATTACAAGAGCAAGGAATCACTCGGTGCCGATGAGGTCCTGGTTGTAAAGGCGAAGAGTACGTCCGACTTAGACGCTTTGAAGGATGCAGCCGAAAGCCGGGTAAAAGCACAAGAGAAGGTGTTTGACGGGTACGGCACCAACCAGATGAAACTCCTAAAGAATGCGATTATCGAGACGAAGGGGAAATACCTCTTCTATTGCGTATCGGAAGATGCGACGAAGTACGAGGAGGTGTTCAAACATGCTGTTCAGTAGTATTTTGTTCCTCTTCTATTTCTTGCCAATCACTTTAGGCGTCTATTACGTTATTCCGCGTAAGAACATCAAGGCGAGAAATGCGGCTCTATTGGTTGCCAGTTTGTTCTTCTACAGCTGGGGAGAACCGGTATACATCCTTCTGATGATCTACAGTGCGTTCCTGAATTATTACAGTGCACTTCAAATTGGACGGGCACAGGAGAAGGGAAAGCGCGGAAAAGGCTCAATGCTTTTCGCACTGGTGATGAATCTGTTTGTATTGGGATTCTTCAAGTACTTCGGATTCTTGATGGATACGTTTAATTCTGTTACGGGAATGAACGTGCATTACACGTCGTTATCGCTGCCGATTGGAATTTCTTTTTACACGTTCCAGGCGCTCTCGTATGTCTTTGATGTGTATCGGAAAAGTGTTGAACCGCAGCGGAATTTCCTTCGGTTTACATTGTACTTGTCCTTGTTCCCGCAGCTAATTGCGGGCCCGATTGTCAAATATCGTGATGTCGAGGAACAGCTCAGCTATCGTTCGACCGATTGGATTGATTTTGCAGAGGGCGTAAAACGTTTCATTTTGGGTCTCGGCAAGAAAGTAATCCTCGCCAACAACCTAGGCGCACTGTACACCACTATCAGTGCATTGTCTGGTAGTGACATTTCGGTTGTAACATATTGGATTGGCATCGGCGCGTATACGCTGCAGATTTACTTTGATTTTAGCGGATATTCGGATATGGCGATTGGCCTTGGCCGAATGTTCGGTTTTGAATTCATCGAGAACTTCAACTATCCGTATATTTCGGACAGCATTACGGAATTCTGGCGAAGATGGCACATCTCATTGAGCTCGTGGTTCCGGGAATATGTCTACATTCCGCTCGGTGGCAACCGTGTGAGCGTGCCCCGGCACATCCTCAACATGCTGATTGTCTGGGCACTGACTGGATTATGGCACGGTGCGAGCTGGAACTTTGTTCTCTGGGGAACCTATTATGGCGTACTCCTGATTTTCGAGAAATACGTACTGAAGAAATACATGGATCGATGGCCGAAATGGGTGCGCCATCTATACGCAATCGTCATCGTGATGATTGGCTGGACCTTCTTCAGTATTACGGATTTCACTGCGATGAAAGAATATTTCGCAGTAATGTTCGGCGTATCCGGGCACGCGTTTGCGAATATGAAGACGCTCTATTACCTGAGAACGAATGGCATCTTATTCGCGATTGCTATTTATCTGTGCACACCACATGCGATGAAGACATTCCAGAATCACACGAAGGGATTTCGTGGCGAACTGAGTGGCATCTGTTTGCTGCTTCTGATATTCATGCTGTGCATTGCATATCTGGTATTCGGATCCTATAATCCGTTCCTCTACTTCCGCTTCTAGGAATTTAGGAATCCAAGAAAAGAAATGATAACTTAAGAAAGGAGGGAATATGGTTGATGAGAAAACGAAAACTTCAAAAATATTGAGTATCGCTTTTCTGGCGATTATTTTTGGCATGCTGATTATCGGAATATTCCTTCCGGATAAAAAATCCTCCTCGGAGGAAAACCGTTCGCTACAGACCCTTCCGGCATTTAGCATTTCAGAATATTTGGACGGACGATTCGAGAACAAAATCGAAGATTACGTGAACGATCAGTTCCTTGCACGCAACGAATTCATCAAAGTGAAGGCGGCTGCGGATCAGACAATCGGGGCCTTGGAAAGTAACGGTGTTATTCAGGCGAAGAGCGGTTTTTTGATGGAGAATCTTACCACGCCGGATACCAAGAACCTAGAGGAAACAGAGCAAGCGATTGCGGATTTTGCGAAACGCCATTCGAAGCTTAAGATGTCTTTTATGCTCGTACCGAATGCGGCGAATACACTCTCTGATTACCTTCCGGCAACAGTGACGATGGCTGATCAGAATAAGCAGATGGATGAATTTTTCGCGAACATGAAGGAGAATCGGGTGACTCCGATTGATGTAAGAGCTGCTTTTAACAAGGCGAAAGACGACATTAATTTGTATTATCGCACGGATCATCACTGGACTTCAGACGGTGCATACCTCGCTTATCAGACGGTCATTCGAAAGCTGACCGGTGACAAAGCAAAGACATACGCCCCAGTGGTTGTAAAAACAGATTTCCGCGGAACATTGGCATCCAAGAGTGGCTTTACGAACGGTGCCGATGACGTAATCAAAATTTATCAGCCAGCGGAACGCTCGAGTTATAAGAAATCGGTCATCTACTATAGCGACACGCAGAAGAAGACGACGAACTTCTATCAGCTGAAAAATTTAAAAAAGAAGGATGCGTATACGGTGTTCGGCGGTAGCAATCATCCGATGTACACAATCGATACGGCGAATACGAACCAGAAACGACTCCTGCTGATTAAGGATTCTTATGCGAACAGCATGATTCCATTCCTGACACAGCATTACCGAGAAATCGTGGTTGTAGATCCGAGATATTATTTCGAAAACTTAGAGGACTTAATTGAGTCCGAGAAAATTACAGATGTGTTGTTCCTGTATAACGCAAATACGTTCTTTGCGGATGATTCCTTAAAGATTATGCTATCTGACACAGAATAGTGCGCTTATGAATCCGCTGACATGTAACTGCGATTGCAATATTTAGGCGGACTCATCGAAAACTTTAGAAAGGAAGTGCAGATGCAGAATAAATTGAACGGCAATCAAATAACGGACGGCCCCCTTGGGCGGACAATGATTCGATACTTCTTGCCGTTGGTTGCAGGAACGCTTTTCCAGCAAATCTACACATTAGTTGATGCCGCAGTTGTGGGGCGTTTTGTGGGAAAAGTAGGGCTTGGTGCAATCGGCGGATCGGCGAGTACGATTATATATATCGTTACGATGATTTTTACGTCGCTGTTCTCCGGCGCATCGGTCATGATTTCTCAATGTTTCGGTGCTCGAGATGAGAGGAAACTGCGCAAAGCTCTCCATACGATGGTGAGTTTTGGATTGATTTCTTCCGTTCTGACGACGGTGATCGGAATTCTTTTCTCCAAGTGGATCTTGGTGAAGATGGAGACACCAGATCAGATGATGACATATTCACTTCAATATATGTATATCTATTTCGGTGGCGTAAGTTCCGTAATTCTGTATAACATGGGGGCTTCGATTCTCCGTGCCATCGGCGATTCGAAGAGACCGTTCCGGTATTTGGTTGTCTGCTGCGTTCTCAATATCGTATTAGATATTTTGCTCGTGGTGATCTTTCCATTAGAAGTAATCGGAGCAGCAGCGGCAACAATATTTTCTCAGATTGTTAGTGCCTTTCTAGTCATTCGCGCTTTGGTTCGCAGCAAAGAAATCAGCGGAATGCCATTCCACCTATCCTTGCGCTGGAAAGATTTGACCGAAAATTTCGATATTCGTATCCTGAAACATCAGCTGGGACTTGGCGTACCCGGCTCTTTGCAAGCAATTGCATATGGATTGACAAATATATTGATTCAGGCATGCATCAATGGATTTGGAACAGACGTGGTAGCGGCCTGGGCAGCGTACTTCAAGACCGATGTGGTGTTCTGGGCGACGATGAATGCATTTGGGG
>CAVFWT010000068.1:0-10050 GCA_963626305.1 bacterium
ACATAGCCCAGGCCAACGTCATCAAGCGTGCGAAGATAGCGTTCAATGCTTGCTTGGTTTGCAAAGAATGGCAATGCCTCCGAGACGGACATGTCGAGCACTTCGGAAATATTTTTACCCTTGTAACGGACTTCTAATGTCTCATGATTGTAGCGTGCACCGCCACAGACGTCACACGGAACATATACGTCTGGGAGGAAGTGCATCTCTACTTTGGTGATACCATCGCCTCTGCAAGCCTCGCAGCGACCGCCCTTCACATTGAAGCTAAAGCGGCCCTTCGTATAACCGCGCATTTTGGCTTCCGGCATCTGCGCGAAAAGGTCGCGGATATGATCAAACATGCCGGTATAGGTCGCCGGATTCGAGCGTGGTGTACGGCCAATTGGGGACTGGTCGATATCGATGACTTTGTCGAAGTTCTCGATACCCTGAATTTCTTTGAATTTGCCCGGTGTCTCCTGGAGATGATTCGTCTCGTGCGCGACGCCTTTGTAGATAATCTGGTTCACCAAACTGCTCTTACCGGAACCCGATACGCCCGTAACGCACACGAGCTTGCCAGCTGGGATTTCCACGTCGATATTCTTGAGGTTATTCTCCGCTGCTCCGATTACCTTAAGAGACAGCCCGTTACCTTCCCTTCTCTTCTTCGGAACTTCAATTCGCCGAACGCCTGATAGATACTGCCCCGTAATGGATTCCTTGCACGCCTTGATATCTTCTACGGTTCCTTGCGCTACCAGGTTACCACCGTAAATTCCAGCACCCGGACCGATATCCACGATATGATCTGCCGCATACATGGTATCTTCGTCGTGCTCAACCACGATGAGCGTATTGCCCATATCAGTTAAGTTTCGAAGAGCCATCAAGAGCTTGTCGTTATCCTTCTGGTGAAGTCCGATGCTCGGTTCGTCCAAGATATAGAGCACGCCAACCAGCCCGGAGCCAATCTGGGTCGCCAAGCGAATACGCTGCGATTCTCCGCCCGAAAGCGTTCCAGCGGAACGGGAAAGCGTCAAATATCCAAGGCCCACCGTCTGTAAGAACTGGAGGCGGTCCATAATTTCTTTGGTAATCAGGCGAGAAATCGTCTTCTCTCGCTCGCTCAGTTCGAGATTCTGGAAGAATTCAATCGCCTGGATGACGGACATGTCCGTGATTTCGATGATGTTTTTACCACCCACCGTAACGGCGAGGACCGTATCCTTGAGCTTACGGCCGTGACAAGCCGGACATTCCGCTTCCGTCATCATCGCACCGATTTTCTCGCGGATGTAGTCGGATTTGGATTCCCCATAGCGGCGTTCCAGACTCGGAATGATTCCTTCAAAAGTATGATTCATGTGCGATACGCGGCCGCTTTTGCTCGTATAAGTGTATTTGAGTTTGCGTGTTCCCGTGCCGTAGAGAAGATCCTTCTTGAAATCTTCCGGAAGGTCTTTATATGGCTTCGTGATGTCAGTGCCGTGATCCTTACCTAGCTGATGGAGCATCTGGCGATAGAATCCCATCGCATCCATGCTGGCAAACACGTTGCCCATCGCGCCATTCACAAGACTCTTATTCTCATCACTCACGAGTGCATCTGGCTGAATTCTCAAGGTAAAACCAAGTCCGGTGCAAGTCTCACAAGAACCGTACGGTGCATTGAACGAAAACATGCGCGGTTCCATCTCCTCGATACCAATGCCATGATCGGGGCATGCGAGCAGCGTACTATAGGTCTCTTCATATTCTTTGCGGTTACCATCTTCCTGAGTCTCCGCATAAAGAATAGTCAGCAGGCCTTCACCTTCGCGAATCGCAAGTTCGGTTGACTCCGCAATGCGGCTCCGGTTATCTTCCTTCAATACGATGCGATCAATCGCAATCTCAATTGTGTGTTTCTTCTTCTTGTCCAGCTGAATCTCCCCATCATCCAGACGGCGCATCTCCCCATCCACACGAACGCGAGTGTATCCGTCTCGCTGGATGCGGTCAAAAATAGCTTTGTGTTCGCCCTTACGACCGCGAATTACCGGAGCGAGGACGGTCATGCGCGTGCCAATCGGATGATCACAGATTCGTTCCACAATGCTGTCTACCGACTGACCCGAAATCTCTCGTCCGCAAACTGGACAATGCGGAATACCGATTCTCGCATAGAGCAAACGAAGATAATCGTAGATTTCCGTTACCGTTCCCACCGTCGAACGCGGATTCTTATTCGTCGTCTTCTGATCAATCGAAATCGCCGGAGACAAACCTTCGATTACCTTGACATCCGGTTTCTTCATCAAGCCGAGGAACTGACGCGCGTAAGAAGACAAGCTCTCTACGTATTTCTTCTGGCCCTCTGCATATATGGTATCAAACGCGAGCGAGGATTTGCCCGATCCAGATAGTCCCGTGAATACGACCATCTTGTCTCTTGGAATCGTCACATCCAGATTCTGCAAGTTGTTCTCGCAGGCGCCTTTAATTACGATATTTTTCTCCATCTATATATTCTCCAAAAATTTGTTTTTATTCATTTCAACGCTTCGTTCAAGTATAGCATTTCCATCGGCAAATTGTAAACGTTTGTTCACTTTTTATCGAGATTCTTTTCTTGACATCGGTCAAAAATAAGCGCATAATATTTGCATATTTATTAATTTTTTTGTATTTTTATTTTTGTTATTCTTGTGGACAGACTTCCGATTGAGTATGCCATAAGATGCCAAAATGTATTATAATTATGCATAAGAGTGGCACCTCGCTGCCACTTCCGATTGAGCACAAAGAAAGGGTAGAAAATATATCATGAAAGTTTTTATCGACGGTAGTTACGGAACAACAGGTCTGCGCATTCACCAGCGTCTTAAGTCTCGCGAGGACGTAGAATTAATCACCATCCCTTATGAAGAAAGACACAATGAGGATGCGCGTACGGAAGCCTACAAGGCAGCGGATCTTGTTTTTACCTGCCTTCCAGATGCAGCCGCAAAGGAAGCCGCTGTACTGGCGGAGCAGTACGGTGTTCGTCTCATCGACGCATCCACCGCTCACCGCACGCAGGACGACTGGGCATACGGTTTTCCGGAAATTACCGGCGAAGACACCATCCAGAACGCTCAGAAAGTTGCCAATCCAGGTTGTCACGCAAGCGGCGTGAATGCACTCATCTATCCGCTCGTGAAGGCCGGCATCCTTTCAAAAGATATCAAGCTCCAGTGCTTCAGTCTGACCGGTTATTCCGGTGGTGGTAAAAAAATGATCGCACAGTACGAGAGTGACGAACTGGATCCACTGCTTGAAGCGCCTAGAATGTACGGACTAACGCAGCAGCACAAACACCTTCCGGAAATCGTCAAGGAATGTGAACTCGAATACGCACCCGTATTCTGCCCAGTGGTTTCCAATTATTACAGCGGAATGGAGTCCATCATCCCGCTGTTTGGCGATGATGTGAATGGTTCGATTCAAGACATCAAGGATGCATACAGGAATTTCTACACAGGACCGCTGGTTCGCTTTGTGGAAGATTGCGATGAAGAAGGGTTCCTTTCTGCCGGAAGCATGAGTGGTCGCGACGATATGGAAATCTCGGTCTACGGTAACGAAGACCGCATCTTGCTGGTTGCACGCTTCGACAACCTCGGCAAAGGTGCTTCCGGATCCGCAATTCAGAACATGAATTTGATGATGGGCATCGATCCGACAACGGGACTGGTGCTTGGAGGTGATCGATAGTGAAGATTAAATACATTCGGGGAGGTATCTGCGCGCCGACCGGGTTCTTCGCTGCAGGTACGCACTGCGGTGTTCGGCCGAACAAGAAGAAGAATGACCTCGCGATTATCTGCAGCGATCTCAACGCCGATTGCGTCAGCGCAGGTCTCTATACAACGAATCAGGTAAAAGCAGCTCCGGTTCAACTCGATATCGAGACGGGCAAAAGTGGTCATTGCAAAGCCATCTGCGTCAACTCCGGAATTGCAAACGCTTGCGCACCGAACGGCATGGAACACGCACGAGAGATGCAAGCCCTTGCTGCGGAGGCGCTGGGGCTTCAGCCAAGCGAGGTCTTGGTAAGCTCCACCGGAATCATTGGCAAAGAGCTCAACATGGACTGTATTCGCGAAGGGATTCCAATCGTTGCAGACAATTTGGCACATACCGAAGATGCTTCCGATGAAGTCGCAAGAGCGATTCTGACGACAGATACTTTTAAGAAGGAACTGGCTTGCCGTTTCCAAATCGGTGGTCGTACGATTACGCTCGGTGGAATTTCCAAGGGGTCCGGAATGGTGCGCCCAAACATGGGAACCACCCTTACCTACCTCACCACAGATCTCGCGATTACATCCACGATGCTCCGCCAGGTACTCAAAGAGGTGTGCGATGTTACTTTCAACCGGGTCAGCATCGATGGTGAAATGTCGACCAACGACTCGCTCATCATTCTGGCGAACGGTCTTGCCGACAACGACATCATCGACCGCGAGTGTCACGAACTGGATCAATTCCGCGAAGCACTCCTGTCGATTTGCACCGAATTCGCACGCATGATTGCGAAAGATGGCGAAGGCGCCAAACACATGGTCACTTGCACGGTGAACGGTGCGCGCTCGGAAAATGAAGCGGTTACGCTCGCAAAATCCGTGATTCAGTCCACGCTGACGAAGACGGCAATTTTTGCGAACGATGCCAACTGGGGACGTATCATGGTGGCAATGGGTTATTCGAATATTCCGTTCAACCCAGACCACGTGCAGATTGATTTCGCATCCGAAGCCGGACAAATTACTGTATGTAGAAATGGCGTCGGCGTTGAAATTGACGAGAACTTCGCTTCGGAAATTCTCGGCGAAGATGAGGTCGAAATTATCATCACCATCGACAACGGAAACTTCTCCGCTACTTGCTGGGGTTGCGACATCACTTATGATTACATCAAACTGAACGGCAACTATCGAAAATAATTCGCGATTCTGATTGAACAGAGACATTATTAAAGCTTAAGGGATACTATTAAAACTCAAGAAAGGGACAGAGATATGACAGATATTAAGACTCTAGACAGCAAATATATCACCGGAACGTATAACCGCTTTCCAGTGGTAATTACCCATGGAAAGAACGACCTTTGCTACGATGAAAATGGCAAAGAATACATCGACCTGGAATCCGGATACGGCACCAACTCCTTCGGATTCTGCGACGATGAATGGATGGAGGCAGTTACCGAGCAACTGCACAAAGTACAACACACTTCGAACCTCTATTTCACCGGTCCTTGCGCAGAACTCGCGCAGATTCTGTCGGAGAAAACCGGCATGGCGAACATGTTTTTTGCCAACTCCGGTGGCGAATCCAACGAGTGCGCCCTCAAGGCAGCTCGCCGTTACCAGAAGCTCCACAAAGGTCCGGAGTGCATCGAAATCATCTCCATGGAGAACAGTTTCCACGGCAGAAGCTACGGTGCTCTCACCGCAACTTGCAACCCACACTACCAGGAAGGTTTCGAGCCGCTGGTTCCGGGATTCAAGTATGCGAAGTTCAACGACATCGAGAGTGTCAAAGCCATAGTAGACTCGAAGAAAACAGCTGCCATCATCGTGGAATGCGTCCAGGGTGAAGGCGGTGTCAACGTCATGACACAGGAATTTGCCGATGGGCTGGCTCAGGTTTGCAAAGAGAACGACGTGCTTCTCATCTGCGACGAAGTACAGGCCGGAAACGCCAGAACCGGAACGCTCTATTCGTACGAGCACTTCGGACTTCATCCTGACATCGTCACCACCGCAAAAGGTATCGGTGGTGGACTCCCAATCGGTATCTGCATGTTCAGTGAGAAGACAAAGGAAGCGCTCATTCCAGGAACCCATGGAACCACATTCGGCGGCAACCCTGTGGCTTGTGCCGGTGCAATTTCTCTGGTTCAAAGAATGGATCAGAACTTCTTAGATTCCGTCAACAAGAAGTCTCA
The DNA here is from genome assembly GCA_963626305.1 of bacterium. GTDB lineage: Bacteria > Bacillota > Clostridia > Peptostreptococcales > Anaerovoracaceae > Mogibacterium_A. The sequence goes on from CAVFWT010000068.1 coordinate 5,960, forward strand.
GATGGTCTTCGATATGCTGACAGGTAAGGACGGCATCGAGTCGGTGGAAGGACTCGGCCTGATGATTGCCTTCACCCCGTCGAAGAAGAATGCTTCGGATATCGTCAATGAATGCATCAACGAAGGTGTCCTCTGCATCACCGCAGGTCCAAATGGCGAGAAGGTTCGTCTCCTGCCGCCACTGACCATCACCGAAGAGCACCTGAAGAAGGCACTGGAAGTGATTCTGAAGGTTGCGGGAGAATAATTAGTCCTTGATTCATAAAAAGAGAAAATACGATAATCAAAAATCCGATATCAAAATTGATATCGGATTTTTTGTGGTTATTCTAAGATTACGCTCTTGTGCTGCTCCGCAACTCGAACAACAGATCTCGAAGCTCGGCTGCACGCTCGAATTGAAGATCCTTCGCGGCTTGTTTCATCTCCTTCTCCATCTTTTTGATGGTTTCTTTGAGCTCTTTTGCCGTCATTTCTTTCGGATTCTTGAATTCATTCTCCCCAGTATATTCCTGCGTTGCCGTTGCAATATCTCGAATTGGTTTCACAATTGTTTGCGGCACAATACCATGTTCTTCATTGTAACGTGTCTGAATTTCTCGACGTCTTCTCGATTCATCAATCGTATAACGCATCGCCTTCGAGATTCGATCCGCATACATGATAACACGACCGTGTGCATTTCTTGCCGCACGTCCAACCGTCTGCATTAGAGACGTCTCCGTACGGAGGAACCCTTCCTTATCCGCATCTAGAATGGTCACTAAAGATACTTCCGGCAAGTCCAAACCCTCACGAAGAAGGTTAATGCCAACGAGCACATCAAATTTGCCCATTCTCAAATCACGAATAATTTCCAGTCGTTCGAAGTTGTCAATATCCGAGTGGAGATAGCGCACGCGAATTCCTTGGTTCTCGAGATATTTCGATAAGTCCTCCGCCATTCTCTTGGTCAGTGTTGTCACGAGGACACGTTCACCAGCATCCGTCGTCTTATAAATTTCGGAAAGAAGATCATCAATCTGACCTTCTGTTGGGCGAACATCAATTTCCGGATCTACTAGTCCCGTTGGACGAATGACCTGCTCTGCTGTAATTCCACCTGAATGCTCTAGTTCGTAAGCCGCTGGTGTTGCACTAACGTATACGGTCTGGTTCACGATGGATTCAAACTCTTCAAATTTGAGTGGACGGTTATCCAGTGCCGAAGGTAAGCGGAATCCATATTCAACCAAAGACTGCTTTCGAGCACGATCTCCGTTATACATGGCTCGAAGCTGTGGAAGCATCGCATGAGACTCGTCAATAATCGTCAGAAAATCCCCTTCCGGAAAATAGTCGAGTAATGTATATGGACGTTCACCTGGTTTTAAGAAATTCAGATGGCGAGAGTAGTTCTCAATTCCCTTGCATCGACCAATTTCCATCATCATCTCTAGGTCATAGTTGGTACGCTGTTCCAGGCGCTGTGCTTCGAGCAATTTTCCATTATCTCGAAACCATTGAAGTCGTTCGGCAAGTTCTGCTTGAATATTTTTCGCCACGAGCTTCATATCATCCGGGTTCGTCACATAGTGGGATGCCGGGAAAATGGATATATGACTTCGAACGCCGGTAATTTCCCCTGTCACTGGATTCATCTCGCGAATGGAATCGATTTCATCGCCGAACATCTCGACGCGCACTGCTTCCTCTCCACCCGCCGGATAGATATCGATGATATCCCCTCGCACGCGGAACGTTCCCCGGTGGAAGTCGAGATCATTGCGATCGTACTGCATGTCCACGAGTTTGCGAATCATATCCGAGCGGTCGATTTCCATTCCCGGCCTTAAGGATAGCAATTGATTACGGTAAGAGTTCGGACTACCGAGACCATAGATGCAAGATACGCTGGCCACAACAATCGTATCGGGCCGTTCCAGAAGTGCAGCCGTTGCCGAGTGACGGAGCTTATCGATTTCATCATTGATATCCGCATCTTTCTCAATATACGTATCCGTTGACGGAACATATGCCTCTGGCTGATAGTAATCGTAATAAGAAACGAAATATTCTACTGCATTCTCTGGAAAGAATTCCTTCAATTCTCCATGAAGCTGTGCTGCCAACGTCTTATTGTGAGAAATCACCAGTGTCGGTTTCTGAATCTTCTCGATGATTTTGGCCATCGTAAAAGTCTTTCCCGACCCGGTAACCCCCATCAATGTCTGGTGACGATTGCCAGCTCGGATGCTTTCTACCATTTTGTCAATTGCTTGAGGCTGATCGCCTGTGGCGTCGTAAGGCGAGTGCAATTTAAATTCCATTATTCAGTCGCTCCTTTGCAAGAAATTTATTTTCTTTTCAGTTCCCCCGCACTTCTACTTCTCCATTTTCCCGTTACACTTCGCAAAGAATTTCTCGTTATTAATCACGAAGCGCTCATGGGTTCCTTCGCCGATAAGTTCCACTTCATCGTATGCCTTAACCGAGAATACGATACGGCGGCGATCCACTTCGGTCACTTCCGCTACGCATGTGACTTCCATTCCAACGGGTGTTGCTGCGAGATGCTTCACGTCAATACGTGTTCCTACCGTTCCCTGTCCGTCTTCCAGCAATGACTGCACAGTTGCCTGTGCAGTACCTTCCATCAATGCAATCATGGAAGGTGTCGCAAAGACTTCCAGTGCGCCACTGCCCATGGCTGCAGCAGTCATCTCCTTGGTTACTGTGGCTTTCGTTTCGTGTTTCTCTCCTACCTGAATCATGTCTTCTCCTTCTGTTATATGTAAGGTATATTGTATATTGTAATCTATTTTTAGCTTCTGAATGAAGGTGACAAAATCGCCTTATAAATTTTACCTTTAGGATTTCGACCTGTCAACGTCCCCCATAAATAGAAACGAACAAACTTTCTTCTTGATTAAGCTTAAATTATAGTTTCCTTTCTATAATGATATCGTTGCTTTGAATCACAACTCTCTGTGCCTTGACAACAACACCTCTGAATGGTATGTTGAAGAGTGCATGTTAGTGATTTTGAACTGCATAATTTGTACAGAGAAAGGCGAATATATAATGGAAAAAGAAGTTCTATGGAACAATTATTCCGCGGAGCAGCAAGACGAAATGGAACAGGTCTGCAGCCGTTACATGGCTTGCTTAGACGAGGGTAAGACGGAACGCGAAAGCGCTCGCCTCACTGTCCGCATGGCAGAGGAAGCGGGTTATCAGAACCTGAAGGACATCATAGCAAATGGTGGCACGCTGAAGACCGGTGACAAAGTGTACTATATGTACAACGAGAAACTTCTTGTGATGTATCACATCGGAAGTGATCCGCTGGAAAACGGCATGAACATTCTGGGGGCACACATTGACTCCCCTCGTATGGACGTGAAGCAGAATCCACTGTACGAAAACAACGGTTTTGCTTACCTCGATACGCATTACTACGGTGGCATCAAGAAATATCAATGGGTAACTCTTCCGCTTGCAATCCACGGTGTTGTCATCAAGAAAGATGGCACAAAGATTGATATTTCTATCGGCGAGAAGGATTCCGATCCAGTCTTTACGGTAACGGACCTTCTGATTCATCTGTCGCAGGATCAGCTCGCTAAGACCGGTGCAAAAGTTGTTGACGGTGAAGCGCTCGATCTCCTGATTGGCAGCATCCCAAGTGCGGAATCGGACAGCGAGGATGACAAAGAGCAGAAGAAAGAAACGGTCACTGCAAATATCTGCCGCATTCTGGAAGAGCAGTACGGATTTGAAGAGGAAGATTTCATCTCGGCAGAACTGGAAATCGTTCCGGCTGGAAGATGCCGCGAACTTGGTTTTGACCGCAGCATGATTATCGGATACGGACAGGACGACCGCATCTGTGCATTCACTTCCCTGATGGCACTACTGGACAGCGAGACGCCAAAGCGTACGGCTTGCTGCATTCTGGTAGACAAAGAAGAAATCGGCAGTGTCGGTGCCAGCGGTATGCATTCGAAGATTTTCGAGAATATCACCGCTGAAATTCTGAACTGTATGGGTCAGAACGACAACATTTCGCTTCGTCGAACATTACAGAATTCCAAGATGCTGTCTTCCGA
>CAVFWT010000069.1:0-10032 GCA_963626305.1 bacterium
CCCAGGAGGAGCGTTCCTGCCGGGTGCCCAGTCCGCCATCGAGGATGAGTTCCGCAAGAAGCTAAAACGCGATTTCGATGTGGATTTCACGAACCTCTTTGCAATCACTAATAACCCGATTGGCCGCTTTGGCGATTTCCTGGAGAATAGCGGTAACCTGGAAGGTTACATGAACACGCTCTATGGGGCGTACAACGCTGGTGCAGAGGAAGGTATGATGTGCCGTTTCCAGATTTCGATCAAATGGGATGGCGGCGTATACGATTGCGATTTCAACCAAGCAGCGGATCTCCCGTGCGAAGGCAAACTCACGATTTTCGATTTCCTCGGAAAGAAAATTGAGAAGCGCCATATCGCACTTGCAAACCATTGCTACGGCTGCACAGCCGGCCAAGGCTCTAGCTGCGGTGGCGCAACCAACTAGTTCGCTAAAAGTAAATTAATGAATGAGGAGTATAGCGTGGAAGCAACGGATAAGAAAAAGAAAGGCATCATCAAGCTGGCAGTGTTTCTGGCCATTATAGTAATCATCTTGCTGCTGAATCACCATTTCGGTTGGTCGAAAATTTTCACCGGCGATGACTGGTACGGAAACCTGCAGAATATGGTAAAAACGAACTTCCTCCAGGCGACACTGATTTACATCGCTGTGATGGTGGTAGCGAGCGTAGTGCTCGCGGTGCCGGGTGTGACGTTTGCCATTGTCGCAGGGGCGATTTTTGGCCCGTGGTGGGGCACCGTTCTCTGCGCTTTCTCCGCAACGCTGGGTGCAATCGTTTCGTTCTTGGTTGGCCGTTTTTTCTTGCAAGATAGCCTTCGTGATCAGATTGCACGCAATAAATACATCAGTAAACTGCTTTTCGACGAAGGAACCAAGAATGAGCTTCTCGTCCTGATGATTACGCGTCTGGTGCCACTCTTCCCGTATAACTTGCAGAACTTCGCATATGGTATTACGGACATCAGTTTGGCGACGTATTCCATCGGCACCTTCGTGTTCATGATTCCGGGTGTTGCAATGTACACCATCGGTACGTATGCATTGACCGGTGCAAATAACAAAGTCTTGTACATCGGACTCACTGCGGTCATCGTGGTATGCGTCATGCTCCTCAGCAAGAAGCTCAAAAATAAATACGTCGGAACCGAGGATGAGGAGGCAGCAGATGTCGAATAGTAATAATTGCGAGACGCAAAGCACGATGTCGCCTTGGGACGAAAGCCAGTCGCTTGACAAACTCCAGTTGCAATCTGACGCATGTGTTCACTGCGGCAAATGTCAGGAAACTTGTGCATTTTTGAAGAAGTATGAGATGGATCTTAGCGACGTGTCGAAGCTTCAAGAACACGTTAGAGGATGCTTCCTCTGCGGGAAATGCAGTGAAGTCTGTCCAATGGGTATTCGCGGAGATGATATTTTCAAAGAGCTTCGCCGAATGGAAATTCGTGATAATACGAGAGATTTAAAACCTTATTCGTTTGTTCTGAATGAGAAGTGCGATTACAAATTCCGAAATTACCGCAATGCGACATCGGGAAGTGCCCTCTTTCCGGGATGCAATTTTCCGTCGATGTTTCCGAAGACGAACAAGTATCTGGAGGAGGTATTTCGAGAACATGGAATTGGCACCGTGTATGATTGCTGCGGTAAACCGATTGCGGAACTTGGATTATATAAAGATGAAGAACGTATCGTGAATCGAATCTCGGATGACTTAACGTCGCGTGGCATCAATGAAATCGTGACGATGTGTCCGAATTGCTATTACTTCCTGCGAAATCGTATTCCTCAGCGTGTAACATCCATCTATAACAAGCTGCAAGAACTGGATGTTTCACTCAAACCAGTAACGGAAGCCTCGGTGTACGTACCGTGTCCAGACCGCGAGAGTCATGAATGGTACGACCAGATTGCAAATATAGTGGGCTACCAACCAGAAATTCTGAACAATGCACAGTGCTGTGGCCTTGGTGGCATGGCAAGTGCAGAGGAACCGGAGCTTGCGAAGAGTTTTGCGCAAAGTGTCTTGGATGCTGAAGAGCCTTGTGAATCATGTGAGGTGGCTAATAAGGTCGTTGCTGATCCGAAAGAGCGTTCGGGCAAAGGCACCTTGACCACATTCTGTGCATCCTGCGCCGGCCAATTCGCTCGGAATGGAAATTCGATGCCACACATTCTGTCGCTTCTTCTGGGAGTCGATGAGAAACCCGCAACGAAGACCTCGTATATGCACCGTGTGCTGACGAAGTTCAAGTAGAGATTCCACATGCGAATGCATGTGCCAACATGTGCGAACCGTATATGGTAAATGTATAAGATGCAACGTTTGCAAACAGAACATATGAATGTGCATGGTGCACGCATAATGAAAGAACCGACCCTTCACCAGGGCCGGTTCTTTCATTTGATATTTATGCAATAAAACCTGTTTGCAAATTATTTGCGCTTGCCGCGTCTGGCTTCGTGTGCCATGTCGATGGCGAACGCGATGGCAATGCCGACGAACAAGATTTCTCTAACGTGGCTACCGTTGCTGGAAGCTGCAAATGCACATACTGGCATTGCGGCAATGACTGTAGCCATCAGGATTAGTTTCAATATATTGTCTAGTTGTCTTTTCATGGTGAACCGCCTTTCTTACCTCGATAATACCGAGAATTGGAGAACATGTCAATATTTGCACAAGCTTCACAGAGAAATGTGCAAATAATTGTTCTTAAGAGTACAGGTTCACGCTTGATTCGTGATAAAAAAAGAGAAGCGACAATAACGGGTGTCGCTTCCAACTCTTTTATATGGTTATTTTTGTAGAGGTCTTGATTACAGTAATATAATACAATGAATGAAGTTATTTGTAAAATTAATTGTTATAAATATAACGATAAAAACTAATAAATGGTTAAGACCAATTTCAACGACTGCCGGATGTGCAAAAATCCCATAAAAACAACGTATTGAATTGTTTGGGCGATTCTGATATTATAAATTTTGAAACGAATAAGGAGATTGTTTATGGAAATTCGTAACATCGTGACATTTATTAAAGCATCGGAGATGCAATCGTTCACAAAAACAGCAGCGCAACTGGGCTATTCTCAGGCAGCGGTTACTGTACAGATAAAACAATTAGAAGATGAACTCGGCACACAACTCTTCGATCGTATTGGTCGAAGTGTTCGTTTGACGAATGCGGGCGAAAAATTTATGCCATATGCACTTAATTTGTTGCGTTCGGTAGAAGAAGCATCCAACTTCATGAAAGTGGATGACGAACCTGCCGGCATATTGAGAATTGGCGCAAGCTCCTCTTTCTCTGCTGGAATGGTGCCGAAGATTCTGCCTGGATTCCATGCGAAGTATCCGAAAATTAAACTGGTTATCAAAACTACAGATCTCTTGACTCAGACATATGATTTGCTGAGACAAAACGAACTGGACTTTACGTTCATGCTAGATCACAAAGCGATTCCGACCGAGTTTGAATCGGTTGCGGATCGCAAAGAAGAAGTGGTTTTCGTCGCACATCCAACGAATCCGCTCACTAAGATGAAAAAAGTTCCACTAGAACGTATTCTTCGGGAGGAGTTTATCGCTTCGGATCGAGGTCTCAGCTATGGCAGCTACATGGAAGAGGCGTTGGTTGAAAGAGGGCTGACCTTCAATCCGTCTGTTGAAATCGGATCAACATCCGCAATCATCAACATGATTGCACAGGGCGAAGGCGTTTCATATCTGCCGAAGTTCCTGGTAGATGATCCAATTAATGCGGGGGACCTCGCCATCATCGATACCGAAGATTTGGAAATCCAGGTGTGGACACAAATGCTGAGACTTCGCAACAAGTGGCTCAATCCAATCATGAAAGTTTTCATCGATTACATGCAGGAGAATTTAGAAAGCCTGTAAGGAGTGAGTCGGAAACGATTATATGCATACGAAAAAAAGCAGAGCCAATCGGCTCTGCTTTTTCTTTTGCTTAGCATGAGTGTAAGTGCGGATTCAATCGAATTCCGCAAGTCGCTCGTAATTCCGGTGAGTAATTACTCGGCGATTACGATACCAGTGCAAGCTCTGCCGGTGCAAGCAGCATTGCCTTCGTCAGTGTCTAGATGAACAACCGAAGCTGGTCCACCGATACGGCATACAACATCGCCGAATGTCAGTGCTCTCTTCTGCTCGGTGTCAATCTTCAGCTCAACAACCTGGTTCTGCTCGATGCCCAGCTTAGCAGCGTCTTCCTCAGTGAGGTGTACGTGTCTCTGAGCAATGATGCAGCCGCTCTCAGTTTCAACGGAGTTTCCGTTCTCAGCGGTGATCTTGATTCCAGGTGTTCCAGCAAGGTCGCCAGACAGTCTGATTGGTGCGTCTACGCCCAGGGAACGAGCATCTGTAGCGGCAAGCTCAATCTGTGTGCCCTTTCTAGCCGGTCCGAGAATAGCGACTCTCTCCATGGCTCTCTTAGGACCAGTGATTGCAACTCTCTCTTCAGCAACGAAACCGCCAGCGATTTCCTTCTTAACCTTCAGTTCGTAACCAGCGCCGAACAGCTTCTCAATATCTTCCTGAGACAGGTGTACGTGGCGCGCACTTACTTCAACATTTACCTCTAATGTAGCCATTGGGATAACCCTCCTTTATTTTAACAAAATACATCACTCTATTATTATAAGCGTTACAAAATCCTTTGTCTAGATTGTTAGAAATCACTAACTTTAACTTTTTTCAGGCGTGTACATGAGGGTGTGGCAAGAACAAGCGGCTGATTCGCCAGATTGTGAGTCGGATAAAAACATATTTTTATCTGAAGGAAACTTCCGAGGAAACTATACGTGTGGCTCAAATCCAAGAAGTGCGGTTAAGCGAGAAAAGCCCAAGAAATCCGACAAAAACCTTGTATTGACCATGGCGTTATGATAGAATTATTCGGCTATGAATATAAACGAGAACTATATGCAAGAGGCTCTTCGCCAGGCAGAATATGCGGCATCCATCGGGGAAGTCCCTGTGGGTGCGGTCGTCGTCAAGGATGGAGAGATTATCGCGAAGGCATATAATCGAGTGGAAACCGACCGAAGCTCTTCGGGACATGCGGAGATGCTTGTCATTGAGGCAGCGGAGAAAGCAGTCGGCGGAAAATGGCTCAGTGGTTGCAGCCTGTACGTCACTTTAGAACCTTGTGCGATGTGTGCAGGGGCGATGGTGCTGGCAAGACTGGACAAGCTGTACATCGGTGCGATGGATCCGAAGAACGGAGCATGTGGATCGGTGTTCAACATCGTTCAAGAGGAGCGGCTGAATCACCGAATGGAAGTCGAGACTGGCATTCTGGGCGAGGAATGTGGAATGGCTCTGACGGAGTTTTTTCGAAATATGAGAGCAGTGAAGGCATTGAAACGAAAACTTCGAAATGCCCAGAGACTGCAAGATAATACAGATGGAGGATGTAATTAATGAAGAAGAAAAGCCTGATTGTACTGCTGGTAGCAATGATGATTGCGATGAGTACAGCACTGGTATCGGCCGACACGGATAGCGATTTCAAGCTGGTAAGCTCTTATCCGAAGGATGGACAGAAGAATACTTCCGTTGAGAACGTTGGCGTTAAGCTCCGTTTCAACCGTGATATTTCCAGCACGAATGCTCAGAAGAATAATGAGAAGTGCGTTAAAATTGTTGGACCAGATGGCAAATCCATTCCAATCAAGGTAATGACCAGCACGGATGAGAAGGGTTTGATGCTTGTTCTGGCTGATACGAACAACAAGAAATTCAGCGTAGAGAACAATTCGAAGTACACTCTCGTTATCTCTGGTGACTTGGTAGACAACGACGGTAACAAGCTTGGCACCGAGACAAAGGTTACCTTCAAGACTTTCAACCAGCAGCTCAACACCATGATTAACATGGGAATGATGATTGTGATTTTTGGCGGTGTTATGGTGATGACCGTTCGTAACGCAAACCAGCAGAAAGAGAAGAAGGAAGAGAAAGACAAGAAGGCGGACGCAACTTTCAATCCTTATCACGAAGCGAAACGTACCGGTAAGTCGGTAGAAGAGGTAATCGCTGAGAACAAGAAGAAGGAAGAGAAAGCAGCGAAGAAGTCGAAACATAAGAATGTGGAAGAAACCGGATACGTCAAGGATTCGAAGCTGAAACTCAGTGAAATCCTACCGAACGTATATAGCGTTTCTGGTCCCCGCCCAATCAGCGTTGCGGGAGGAAAGTTCAAATCCTCTCGGGGCTTAGCATCGAAAAAAACAACCGCAAAGCAGAAATAGTTTTTGAAAAGGAATGCCCTTTGGCATTCCTTTTTTTAAAGACAAAATAGAGAAATCGTGCTGTTTCGCAGGAGCAAAATGTGGAATGTGAGGCACGCTGTACCGGTCATGGTATTTAAAGTGGCTTTAAGCAACTAGTACAACACGTAAAATAAGTTACATCAAGAAGAATTGCAAGAGGAGGGAAAGAACATGGGATACGACGGAACTTCGATTACCATGAGTGCCTATGCCAAAATCAACCTGTCACTAGAGGTTGTACGGAAACGACCAGATGGATATCATGATATTCTTTCCTTCATGCAAGACCTCAATCTTCATGATGTGATAACGATGGGGGTGACGCCGGAATGCATCGCGGAACAACTGCAAACACAGTCCGTAAATGATTGCATTATCCAGGGCGTTCGTGTACAATTCTGTATGAATTATAGTGCAATATCGCTAGGACCTGAAAACCTTGCTTATCAAGGCGTAGAAGCAGTGCTCAGAGAACTTCCAGAAGGTGCCAATAAGCCTTCCGAATTGTATCTCTGGGTGGAGAAGAAACTTCCGGTTGCAGCGGGCATTGCTGGAGGAAGCGGGAACGCGGCTGGCTGTATGCTGGCGACGAACGCACTCTGTGGATATCCTTTCTCTCTCAGAGAATTGATGGATATTGGTGCGAATGTCGGTGCGGATGTACCGTTTTCCTTAATGATGAATGCTCGGAAGAATGCATCCATATTTGCAGACTTACCGGGAATTCGAGAAGCATCGGTTGCAGCGGAGATTGAAGGAATCGGGGAACTCGTCAACCCGGTACAGCCGAAGCCATACAGCGTCATATTGATGAATCCTGGAATCGCCGTATCTACGAAGGAAGTGTATGAAGCGATTGATTCTGGAGGAACAGGAAGTGTGGTGGACGATTTGTTCTTCAACCGCATGGAGGAATATACGCTGGAACATTATCCGGAAGCGGCAAGACTTAAGCAAGCGATGCAAGAACATTTGCATGCGGATCAAATCTTGATGAGCGGCAGCGGACCGACAATGGTTGCGTACTATCGTTCAAGCAGCCAGGCAGAGCAAGATTATCAAAATGCGCTGTCGGCAAAGTGGGTTATGGCTAATTGGAAAATATGGAAGACAGAAAGCGGGGACACAAATGAACGTTGATTTGCAAATCCAGAAGCCACTGAGAGAATTAGTATATCTAGAGCTAAAACATAAGATTCTCACCGGAGAGATTGAAACCCGAACCAGATTGATGGAAATCGATCTGGCAGAGAAGATGAACGTCAGCAGAACACCAATCCGCGAAGCGATTCGAGAGCTTGCTGCGGACGGGCTGGTGACCATAGAACCAAGGCGCGGCGCGTATGTGTCGGAAATTTCCATCCAGGATATGATTGATGTCTTTGAAGTTCGCGAAGATTTGGAAGGACTGGCTTCCTATCTTGCTGCACAGCGCATTACGGAAGAGGAGAAGCAAGCGCTGACCAAAGTGCACCGCCTGTATGAAATGGCGATTGACGCGCGCAACAAAACGCAGATTGTGGAATATGACGAAGAGTTCCATTCGATGATTGTGAGTTGCAGCCGCAACAAGATTCTGACGGAAATGGTAGAGCATGTACAGGAACTGTCTTTGCGATTCCGGTATCTCTATTATGATGATGAAAATTCCTTTTACAAGATTCCGCAGAAACATCGCGACATCATGGAGGCAATCCTCGCAGGGGATGCAGAAGGTGCTCGCAAGGCGGCTGATACGCATATCAAGGACTTGAAGCAATATGCAATCAATCTGCGCGAAAATGAGCAGAAATAAGCAAATAAGCACAAGCTGGCAATAGATGCTAATCCGCTAAAAACAGGGGCCTCGGACCGGAGAAACCGAGGGGCACATAGTTAGGGCGGATCTTGGCTTACAGAAAAGAATAAGGAGGGATGTTAAGAGAGAAGAGATAAAGGTTGCAAAAGTATGAAGAAAAATTAGTTACTGAAAGGAGAACATTTTGGATAAGAGGCAGAGTAAACCGGGCTATCTGATACTGGCGGATGGCACGGTGCTGGAAGGTAAGCGGTTCGGAGCAGACCTGGATTCTGTCGGCGAGTTGGTCTTCACTACTGGGGTGGAAGGCTACGTGGAGACGCTGACAGATCCAAGCTACTACGGACAGATTGTTATGCAGACTTTTCCACTAATCGGAAATTACGGAATGATGGAGGAAGATTACGAGGGTAAATGTGCAGTCAAGGGCTACGTTGTCCGCGAGTATTGCGATACACCGTCGAACTTCCGTACCGAGTACGATCTCGATACATTCCTGAAGAAGAATAACATCCCTGGAATCTGGGGTGTGGATACGCGTGCGCTCACCCGCAAAATCCGTGAGCACGGCGTGATGAACGCCATCATTTGCTCTGAGATCCCGAAGGATCTCGAGGCAGTGAAGAATTACACTATCGTCGATGCCGTTAAGAGCGTGACATGTGACGAAGCGTACACCGTTTCACCGGAAGGCGAGACGAAGTACCACGTGACGCTGATCGATTATGGTGCCAAAAGAAATATCATCCGCGAGCTCAACCGAGTAGGCTGTGAGGTTCGTGTCGTTCCGAGCACCACTAGTGCGGAAGAAGTGCTGAGTGGAAACCCGGATGGCGTCATGCTTTCGAACGGCCCTGGAGACCCAGAGGAGAATGTCGGCTGCATTGCGGAGATTCAGAAAATGCTTTCCCATGTGCCGATTTTTGGAATCTGCCTGGGACATCAGCTGATGGCTTTGGCGCAAGGCGGTGAGACTTACAAACTGAAGTACGGACACCGGGGAGGAAATCAGCCGGCAACTGCAACCGCAGGACCGGACAAAGGCCGCACATACATCACCACGCAGAACCACGGTTATGCCGTTCGCTCTGAGAGCTTGGAAGGCGTCGGTGAAATCAGCTTTGTGAATGCCAATGACCAGACTTGCGAAGGCATGAATTATTTAGATAAGAACGCATTCTCTGTTCAATTCCATCCAGAAGCCCATGCGGGCCCACAGGATACGAGTTTTCTGTTCGAACGTTTCATTGGATTGATGGAGGAATTTAAGAATGCCTAGAGATAAAAGTATAAAGAAAGTACTCGTAATCGGATCCGGCCCAATCATCATCGGTCAGGCGGCGGAGTTCGATTACGCGGGTGCACAGGCTTGCCGTGTGCTCAAAGACGAAGGAATCGACACGGTGTTGGTGAACTCCAACCCGGCAACCATTATGACCGACAAGCATCTCGCGGATGAGATTTATCTCGAGCCGCTGAATGTGGAGACGGTAAAAAGAATTATCGAGAAAGAGAAGCCAGACGGCCTCCTAGCTGGACTGGGTGGTCAGACGGGACTCACGATTGCAATGCAGCTGTCCCGGGATAATTGGCTGGAAGACCACAACGTTCGCCTGCTCGGATCGAAAGTTGAAGCCATCGATAAGGCAGAAGACCGTGAACTTTTCCGCGACATGATGGAATCCATCGGAGAACCGTGCGTTCCATCCGGAATTGCCGAGGATTTGCAGACGGCTCTGGACATTGCAGAGGAAATCGGTTATCCGGTCATCGTGAGACCTGCTTTTACGCTGGGGGGCAGCGGCGGCGGTATCGCGGAGACGGAGGATGAACTTCGGATTATCGCACAGAACGGCCTGGATCAGTCGCCGATTACGCAGATTCTCGTAGAGAAGAGCATCGCAGGTTGGAAAGAAATCGAGTTCGAGACA
>CAVFWT010000070.1:0-9476 GCA_963626305.1 bacterium
CCTGGGTTGTACACGAGGTTCAACACCAATTTCTCATCGCGGCCGTAGCCGAGTTCATTAAGCTTGTGCAGAATCTCGATGGATTTCTGGAATACCCCTTTGCCGCGCTGACGGTCGGTGTTCTTCTCCTTGTAATAGGGAAGCGAAGAGAAGATTTCCACGCCAAGGTCACGGTATACTTCTGCAAGATGTGCGTACTGCGGTTCGGTCAAGATGGTAAGATTACAGCGCACGATAACGTGGTTGCAAATCTGACAGGCTTCACGAAGGAACCACTCAAAGTTCGGATTCATCTCCGGTGCTCCACCGGTAATATCAATCGTGTCGAGACAATCGTTTTGGCGGAACACATCCAAGCATGCCTGCATCACCTCTTTGGACATTACTTCGTCGGTGCGATTCGGTCCGCCCTGCACGTGGCAGTGCTTGCACGCCTGATTACAAAGGCTACCCACATTGACCTGCATAATCGAGCAGGTGGATGTATAAGCGGTCTCTTTGTTCACCAGATGTTCTTCAAAGCTCGGCACACAATTCAATCTTTCAAGTTGCTTATTCATTGTCTACCCTCAAATCATATGAATGGGATGGACCATTACACATTCAATCCATCCCATCCTCTTTCTTCTAAAAATATATGACTTCAAATTACATTTCCAGTTTCTTTACGACGTTCTTCATCTGGATGCCGTGTGCCAGAGTTGCACCACCGCGAATTGCTGCGGCAACGTGGATGGCTTCGGTCATCTGCGCATCGTCAACACCCTTGCTCAGGCAGTCGTTCGTGTACGCCTCGATGCAATATGGACACTGTACTGCAGTTGCTACCGCCAATGCGATGAGCGACTTCTCTCTTGCAGTCAGTTCGCCTTCCTGGAAGACATCACCATAATACTTCATAAATTCGTTCCACAACTCCGGAGCCTCTTCTCCCAGCAGTCCTGCGCCGAATTTCGCCAAATCATCGTCATTGTAGTTTGCCATATGAAACCTCCTCATACATTCCAATTAAATATACATGCACCTTTATTATAGCGATTCCAGGTCTCCTCGGTTATTCAATCTTTGTATTTGCTTTTATCTCTTATCGGTAAAAATAATATCTATTTTTCGACATCCTCGATCCAGCGGAAGTTCTCTCTGCCCGCACCGATTTCGAAATGGCAGCGCACAATGCCGCCGTCGACTCTCGAAAATGGACCATATCCGATTTCGAGCGAGACGATATCGTCCACGCGTTCAAATCGAAACTTCTGCTGATTGATTGCGGTCGGTGCCATCAGCGCCGCTGTCACACCGCGCTTGTACCATTCCGGATCGTTCCGGCTCACTTCCGTGCCGTCGCTGACATCGCACATAGATTTGCTGCTTCGGGGTTTTCCTTGATTCGCACCATATCCAATCGCAATGGCAAGGACGACCTTCTCACCCGAGCGGAGATTATAGAAGTCGTGTTTCTTCTTGTATGTCGCTCCCACCCAGCATGTGTTGAGTCCCAGCTGCTGCGCGAGAAGCACGAGTTTCTCGCCATAGTAACCGCAGCGTTCACTTAAGCTGGCATCATTCTTTCCTGCCAAGATTAAGTAATTCTTGACGCCACGGAATTTCATGGATTTCGCCCGCAGGTTATCGAAAGCAGTCGGTTCATCCAGTACGAGCTGAATGTGTAAATCTCCGACCTCGTTACAAGCGTTGATTGCCGCTTGCAAGCGGAGTGCCACTTCTTCTGGAATCGGCTCATCCAGATATTGGCGTACCGAATGTCTGCACTCAATCGCTTCAATCAAATTCATGGTAGTTCCTTTCCTTATATTGTGTGCTTATAGCACACTTCTATAACGTTCTTATATCGGACGTATTGTTGCTATCGCACTCGCAATTCCACTTAGTACTTCTTCACAATGAACGGATGATCTTCGCCCTTCAGATATGCCTGAATTCCGACGATGGAATTCTCCACCATATCCGATACCGCCTGTTCGGTATAGAATGCCGTGTGTGGTGTGATGAATACATTCGGGAAGCCCGACAGCACATCGAGCTGCGGATGATACGTGAATTCGCCACGGAGATCTTTGTAATACGTATCCTCTAGATCCTCGACTAGATCCAATGCAGCAAATCCGATTTTGCCGTTACGAAGATTGTCTATCATCGCTTTCGTATCAATCAGCTGCCCGCGCGCGCAATTGACCAGAATTACGCCATCTTTCATCTTCTCCATCGCTGCCTCATCTATCATGTGATAATTGCTCTCCAGTGCTGGCGCGTGAAGCGTGATAATATCGCACGCCTGATACAACGTATCGAGGTCCACGTATTCTACCATCTTTGCGACTTCCTTCTTCGGGTGGACATCGTACGCCATAACTTTACAGCCAAATCCCGTTAGGTGTTCAATGACGGTCCGTCCGATTCGGCCGGTTCCGATGACGCCAACGGTTGACTTCGACAGTTCCTTGCCGATTTTGCCGCGGAGGCTGTAGTCTCTCACCCTTGCCGTGTCCACGATGTACGGAATACGGCGGCAAGCAATCAGCATCATCATGATAGTGTAATCCGCAACGGATGCCGGGTTATACGTCACGTTGGTGATCCCCATGCCAACTTCCAGCGCGTGTTTGACATCGATATGGTCGTAGCCGATGGTGCGGCTCGAAATTACTTTTACCCCGATTGCCTTCATGTCATCGATCATCTCCGCAGGTGTCGGTGTCGTGATGATGGAAATCGCATCGTAACCTTTCGCCAGGTGGCAATTCTCTGGGGACGGTGCCTCTTCGGTGTAATCGAATTTGACGCCGTACTCTTTCGCAAATTTCTCGAAATACGGAAGCTCGTCGAACTTCCGCATGCTATATACAAATATTTTCATAATATTCCTTTCCGAAACCCATCTCGACGGATTTCTTTCGATGGGGGTAATCCGCCCCATCCTTCTAGCTTCATTATAGTGCAAACCTCAAAGCCTTGCAATTAACCACGTGAGGGATTACAATGGTGTGTGCTTTGCCTAAGGTAGCGTTCGGCAAAGCGGACAATTTAACGCCAAGCAGTTCGGGTCCGATATCCTGCTTGTAAAACATTAAAACCAAAGGAGTAAAATTATGAAAAAATGGATTCACAAGGAACTGGAGGATTACCGTATCCTCCTCCGCAACGTTCCAAGTCTCGTCACGTCTCTCTTCGTTGTCAGCGTCATCATGATGAACCTGCTGGCGAACAAGGAGCTGTTCGCGTTCAAATACCTGGCACTCGATTGCGGTTTCGCACTGAGCTGGGTATCCTTCCTCTGCATGGACATGATTTGCAAACGATTCGGCGGTAAAGCAGCCGCAAAGATTTCTTTTATGGCCATGTCCATCAACTTGGGTGCATGCCTGATCTTCAAACTGTTATCCCTCACCCCGGGTATGTGGGGTGAATACTATTCCACCGGAAGCCTGGAAGTAAACACAGCACTCAACACCACCTTCGGTGGCAGCTGGTATGTCGTGCTCGGCAGCAGCCTTGCGATGTTCATCTCTTCCATTTGCAATGCGAAGATTAACTCGTTCCTCGGTCGCCGCCTCAAGAACACTACCTTCCGCGATTTCGCTCTTCGCTCGTACGTCTCCACCATGATTGCCCAGTTCGTGGACAACCTCGTCTTCGCTTGGGTCGTATCGTACCATTTCTTCGGGTGGAGTGCTGTACAGGTATTCTTCTGCTCCCTGACCGGAGCCGTGATGGAACTGCTCTGCGAAGTCGTATTCAGCCCACTCGGTTACAAAGTCAGCTTGCAGTGGGAAGAAGAGAACGTCGGCGAGAATTACATTCAGTACCGGAAGGCACAGCTCGCGAACTAACGCCTGCTGTTACACCCCATTCTCTGCCAAAAGGAGATTTCTATGAACATTCTAATTACCGGTTCCGCTAGTGGAATCGGCCGAGCCACTGCAGAATACTTCCTGGCACAAGGACATATAGTAGTCGGATTTGATTGCCAGAATGGCACCATCGTGCACTCGAATTACCGACACGAAATTGTAGACATCTGCGATGTTTCAACTTATCCGGCGAATGTTGTGCCAGATATTCTCATCAACAGTGCCGGCGTGCAAGACACCGGTCACGATATTGATGTTAATCTGAAAGGGACCATTCGGATTACAGAGCATTACGCCATTCCGAACGAGCAGATCAAAGCCGTTGTTATGGTCGGGTCTGCCAGTGCACACACGGGTTCGGAATTCCCCGAGTATGCAGCGAGCAAAGGCGGTGTTCTCGCTTATACGAAGAATGTCGCGCTTCGCCTCGCACCGAGAGCGATTTGCAACAGTATTGATCCCGGCGGTGTAATGACCGAATTGAACCGTCCGGTAATGGACGATCCTAAGCTCTGGGGCCAAATTATGGAACTGACGCCACTCCGCCGCTGGGCTTCCCCGGAAGAAATTGCGGAATGGATTTATTTTATCTCGGTTCGAAATCGTTTCATGACCGGGCAAAATCTGCTCATCGACGGTGGCGAAGCCGGCGATGCACACTTCGTATGGAAGGATGAATAAATGCTAGAGAATCTGATATTCTGCCTTAACGCGACATTGCCAATATTCTTTCTGATTCTAATCGGAATGTTCTTGCACAAAATCGGCATCATCGACGACGACCTGACGACGAAGCTCAACAAGCTCGTCTTCCGCGTGTGCTTGCCAGCGCTCCTGTTCCACGACATGTGCCTGACGGACTACAACCAGAACTGGAACACGAAGTACGTCATCTACTGCGCCCTCGCCACGCTTGCCAGCATCCTACTCTGTATCGTCATTTCCCGTTTCCTTCGCGACCGAAGTCTTCGCGGCGAATTCATCCAGACTTCGTATCGAAGCAGCGCTACCATCCTGGGAATCGCCGTCGTGCAGAACCTGTATAGTAACGTCGGCATGGCTCCGCTCATGGTCATCGGTGCCGTGCCGATTTACAACATCGCTGCAGTTATCATCCTGGAACTGTACAAACCAAGGCCAGAGCTGTCGCTCGGAAACGTTGCCGTTGGTATATCGGAAACCTCCGATACCGCCAACGCTCAGAGTTCCACGCAAGGTCACATCACCAGTTCCTTGATAAAAGAAAGTTGCCACGGCATCGCGACGAATCCGATTATCCTATCGATTCTACTTGGCTTATTCTGGTCGCTACTGAAGCTTCCGTTCCCGACGATTGCGCAGACAACCGTCAACTACCTCGGAAGATGTGCAACCCCGCTCGGCATCATCGCAATGGGTGCTGCGTTCGATTGGCAGAAAGCTCGCCAGTCTGCTGGGCCAGCTGTGCTCAGTTCGTTCATTAAGCTGTTCGGACTCTGTGCGATATTCCTGCCGATTGGTGTCTACTTAGGATTCCGAAACGACTTACTGGTTGCAGCACTTGTGATGTGCGGATCTTCTTCCACCATCAGCTGCTACATCATGGCGAAAGGCATGGGACACGAAGGTTCTCTTACTATCAGCACCGTTATGCTGACGACACTCGGCTCCGCATTCTCCATGACATTCTGGCTCTTCATCATGAAGACGAACGGATGGATATAGACTATATATTAACGAAAAGCGCCGCTTGCATTTGCAAGCGGCGCTTATTTTTATCTGGCTTATATCCGAATCATTCATCTAGAATGTAGCAACTTCTGGGTCTGCCGGTTCACACGGTGCAACACTCTTCGCATAGAGCACCGGGCCCTTCTCTCCGTAAGCTTCCTCGTATTCAATACGAACCTTTGCGGTGATTTCTACCCAGTCGCCTGTCTTGAACTCTTCCGAGTTGGCATAGATGCACATCAAACCGGCGAACTGAATGTCCTCCACGCAGCAAGTCATCACATGGCGTCCGAATGCAAAGCGGCCCTTCGCACTGATATCCTCTGCCATTGCAACGCGGCCGCGAAGCGTGAGTGTCTTACCCTCGTAATCGTTCTCGTTCTCGTTGATGTCGCGATACCACTCCGCATAAAATTCATCCGGAATGGTAATCTTCGACTGTGTCTTATCGAAAGGCAATGGATCTTCGATATCGTCCGACTCCACATCATATGGGCCGTATTCGTACAGGATCTGCGAACGACGATTTGCCACGCGCACTTCCTTGTGGAACGGCATTTTATCGAAGCCCTTCGTACAGCGGTTAAAGACAACAAGCTCTGCCGTCTGCAACTTGTCGAAGCACAGCTGACGCATGTTCTGGTTGTACATCAGGAACGTCGTTGCATCTAGGAACAGCATCTCCTGTGCAATCAGCCAATTGTTCGGCATGTTCTGGAACAACGTCTGCAAAAGCCACATGCCGTTGTATTCCACCAGCACGCGGTCGAAACGGTACTTGCTTGCGATTCGCTGCAGATTAATGCGCGTCAGTTCCGACTCTTCCTCAATATACTCTACGAAGACATTCTCCGGGCTCGCGAATTTCGTCACATCATATTCCACTTCACCCTCTTCGCAGACCAGCATCAAAGTCGGCACATCTGCGTCGAACTCTGGTGTCTGCAGTGTATCCTGGATAAAAGTAGTTTTACCTCCGCCCAGGAACCCGGTAAAAAGATATACCGGAATTTCCTTTGCTTGGCGATCTTCTAGTTTTACAGCCATATATCTCCTCTAATTCAATCCAAACAGTTCTTTGATGTGATCCTGCTTCAGGTTCACGCCGATTACGCACACCATACCGGTTGCTTCTGGCTCCCCTTCACGGATTTCCGGTTCGCCTGGAACATAGTCGAACTGGTACCACTTGCCGTCGGTACCTTCCACAATACCCTTTGCACGGAGCACCATGCCGCATTTGCTTTCCTCTTCGATTTCTTCCAGTGCGTTCTCGAGCTGTGCCTTGTCGTATTTGTGCGCAGTTGTAACGCCGAACTCGTCGAACACTTCATCGGCAGCGTGGCCGTGTCCGTGGTGATGATGGTGGTGATGTCCACCACATCCGCAACTGCATTCGCCATCTTCGTGATGGTGATGGTGCTCGTGTTCATGGTCATGCTCATCGTGGTCGCATTCGTCGCGATCATGCTCCTCATGGTCGTGGTGGTGGCCGCAGCATTCATGTTCGTCGTCTTCATCGTGATGGTGGTGTTCGTGATGACCACAGCAGCAGTGTTCATCATGGTCGTGTTCATCCTCATCGTGGTCATGATGATGGTGATGATGTTCTGCTTCGTGCTCCGCCTGTTCTTTGTATGCTTCTTCTCTCAGATGATCTAGTTCTGCAGAGAGTGTCTTCTTCTGTTCCATCGTCTCCAGAATCTTCGCACCACTGATGTCCTTCCAGTCCGTTGTCACGATGGTTGCTTCCTTGTTATGCTCACGGAGCAGTGCGATAACCTGATCGATCTTCTCCTGCGACAAGCCCTGTACGTGGCTCAGGATGATAGAGCTTGCATGCTCTACCTGGTTCACATAGAACTCGCCGAAGTTCTTCAGATAAATTTTTGCTTTCTTTGCATCGATAACGGTGGTGAAACCGTTCAGCTGAATTTCGTCGTTCTTCAGATCCTGAACTGCAATGATGACGTCGGAAAGCTTGCCTACGCCAGATGGCTCAATCAAGATGCGATCTGGGTGATATTGCTCAATTACCTCATTCAATGCCTTGCCGAAATCCCCTACCAGCGTGCAGCAAATGCATCCTGCATTCATCTGGTTAATCTGAATTCCGGTGTTCTTCAGGAATCCCTTATCTACACCGATTTCACCGAACTCGTTCTCAATTAGAACAACCTTCTCATCTCCATAAGCTTCTTCAATCAGCTTACGAATCAGGGTTGTCTTTCCGGCTCCCAGGAAGCCCGAGAAAATATCTACTTTTGTCATTTCTATCCCCTTCTTTCTTCTGTATTATCAAGGCGTTCTTCATGATAGAAGTCCGCCATTCAGCACATAAACATTCAATTTATTATAGCACGTTTCGGGGGTTTGTCCATTCTAACACTGAATCTACACAAGAGGGCGCCTCAGAGATTTTTAGAGGCCATTTACAACAATCCTCTCTCATAAATATCAACCGTCCTATCGGAGACTTTCGCTTAGCTACATATGTCTTTGCCAAAATAAAATCGGGCCACCCGGCTTCCCCGGATGACCCAACATGGTAATACTTATTTTTAGCTGCTTACAGCGCCTTCTTAATTGCATCGAGCAGTTCATCATATTCCTCGTAAGCCGGAATATCTGGATACTGTTCCTGGATGGATTTCGGGCTCTTGAAGAGGAAGCCCGCCTTGCTGGCCTGAATCATGCCCAGGTCGTTGAAGCTGTCGCCAGAGGCAATTGTATCGAAACCAATGGACTGAAGTCCCTTGACGGTTGTCAGTTTCGACTGCTCGCAGCGCATGTGGAAATCTTCAATCATGCCATCATCGCCGATGATGAGTTCGTTGCAGAACAGCGTTGGGTAACCCAGCTTTGCCATCAATGGTTGTGCAAACTGCAGGAATGTATCGCTCAGGATGATTACCTGCGTAATCGAGCGGAGCTCATCCAGGAATTCCTTCGCTCCTGGGATTGGATCAATCTTTGCGATGGTTGCCTGTACCGCATCCAGACCCAGGCCGTGTTCCTTGAGAATGTTCAGTCTGTATTTCATCAATTTATCGTAATCTGGTTCGTCTCTCGTCGTCTTCTTCAGTTCTGGAATACCTGATTCCTCTGCAAAAGCAATCCAGATTTCCGGTACCAGCACGCCTTCCATATCCAAGCAAACGATATTGTTCATAATGATTCTCCTTCACCCTTTTATTTATTTTACAAAAAATCTTTTATAATTATAGCAGATAACCACAAATTATCGCAAGGTGTTCTTTATCACTTTTGTAAAAGTACACCTTTTTCATAAGAAACCTCGCAAAAATAAAAAACGACTGAACCCACAGATTCAATCGTTTCTACGAGCATTGATATTCTGGAGATAACCTCTTACAAGCAAGTACGTTCAAGGGGCGCAAATGCGTGCTCCGTGCATTCGCCCGTCACTTCCATCGTTCACGCACTACGCGCCCAGCTTCTCTTTTGCAAGGATTGCCGCACCGTATGCACCCGCATAACGGCCGTCTTTCATCGGGAGCACTTCTCGGTTCAACTTCTCCGATAGTAGCTTCGCAAAATATTTGTTATCGCTAAGTCCGCCCGTGATAATCACGGTATCCATCAACTCCTTACGTTGCATCAAAGCAACAACTTTGACCGCAACCGAATTGATGACACCGGCAGCGATTTCATCTTTCTCTTTACCCTCGCCCATGTAATTGATTACTTCAGACTCCGCAAACACCGTACAAATCGAACTCAGCGGTAGTGCCTTTCCACGCGAAGCCAGGTCGAACATCTCTTCGATGGTCACGCCTAGACGATTCGCCATTACTTCGATGAACTTTCCGGTACCCGCTGCGCATTTGTCGTTCATCAGGAAATCCACCGCACGGCCACCCTTCACATTGATGA
>CAVFWT010000071.1:0-9238 GCA_963626305.1 bacterium
GGACTATGTGCAAGGATCCTTCCTTGAAGGTAAACCGATGATTTCGGTATCCGCAAAGAACGGTAGCAATATTGATGTCCTCAAAGCGGAAATTCTCAAGAAATGCGACCGCGAGATTAAGCGTATCGAAGAACCGGAAATGTTCCGACTTCCAGTCGATCGTATTTTTACCAAGGCGGGTTTCGGAACGATTGTAACCGGAACTTTGATGGACGGAACTTGTTCGGTGAATGATGAAGTGCAAATTTTTCCAGGGGAACTTCCGGTAAAAGTACGTGGCATTCAGACATACGGCAGCGACGTGGAGCAAGCAGTGGCTGGGCAGCGTACCGCCATCAATCTGAGTGGCGTGCACAAGGACGAGATGAAGCGTGGCGAAGTGGTTGCTCGTAAGAATGCGGTGACCGTGACGAGCATGCTGGATGTTTCACTCAAGGTTTTCGACAGTAGTGACCGCGTGGTGCTCAACAACAGCCGCGTGCATTTGTATTGTGGAAGCAAGGAAGCACTTTGCAAAGTTATTCTGATGGATAGGGATTCGCTTTCAGCAGGGGAAACGGCATACGCACAGCTACGTCTGGAAGAACCGATTGCAGTTCGCCGAGGTGATCGTTTCATCATTCGATTCTATTCGCCGATTATCACCATTGGCGGCGGTAAAATCCTGGATGCGATGCCGGATAAACACAAGCGAAACCGAGAAAACATTCTCGAGAACTTCAAGGTGCTCAATCAAGGCTCGCTGGATCAAATCATTCTCATGAAGGCTGGTGGACGAAAGTTCTTTACTAGAGATACGTTGGCACATGAATTGGGTGTTCTTCCGAAGAAATTTGCAGAAGAAATTGATGCGTGCATCCAGACGGGAAGTCTGGTGCAGCTGGATGATGGCAGCCTTCTCAGTCAGGAGAAGCTGGAACGTATGACGGAAGGTCTGACGGGGCTTCTTCAGGAATATCATGAAGAAAATCCGCTTGCAGAGGGCATGCCGAAGCAGGAGCTTCAGAGCCGTCTCAAAGATTTGTGGTATATCCAAGATGATAAGATTATCTTGGGCATTGTTCGCCATCTTATTGAGAAGGGAACCCTGATGGATTGCGGTAAATCAATCTCAATGCAAGGCTTTGAAGCGGTGTTTACGCCAGAACAGGAAGCGCTCAAGCAGAAGATTTTGGAAATCTACCAGAAGGCGGATATTGAAATTCCGAAGAATGACGAAATTTATCAGTTAGATTCGGATCGCCGAGTAATCAATGCTATTTTCAACCGTCTCTATGAAGAAGGTGAACTATTCAAAGTGGATCCTTCCTATAACATTTCTGTTGCTGCTTGGAACAAGGTGGTAGCAGCGGTTCAAGAACTCGGTGCGAAAGGCTCTTTCGTGCTTGCGGATTTCCGTGATGCGCTGAACACATCCAGAAAATACGCATCAGTATATCTGCCAGCACTGGATCGAAACGGTATTACTGTGTTTGATGGAGAGAGAAGAAGTCTCCCGGGGGTAAAATGAAGAACTTAAGAAAAATTACAATTGCGATACTGACATTAACAATGCTCTTCGGATTCTGTGCTTGCACCAAATCCAACACACCCACCGTTGTTGTTGAGAAACAGATGCAGCAGATTAAAGAAGAACAGGTAGAGACAGAGCTTTCTTCTTTGGTAAGCGATTCATCGATTGCGAAGAAGTATAAAAAAGATTACCAGAAACTGCTGAAGAAAATTCAGGACTTCGATTACGAAGTTACCAAAGAGAAAATCAATGGTGATTCGGCGACGGTTACAGTTAAGATTACGACTTATGATTTCGGCAAGGCTTACAAGCAGATGTATCAGCAGATTTCGAAAGATGCAGCGGCTGGAAAGATTACTTCCAGCACGGATACAACCAGCTATGTCTACAAACTCCTGTTCTCGAAGATGAATGCACTAGAGGACAAGGATTATAGCACAACCGTCAAAGTAAAGTGCACAAAGGATGACGATGGGACTTGGAGCACCAATATCCTAGATGATTCGACGATTGAAGATGCCATCCTCGGTGGCGTTATGACAATCGCCAACAGCACGAGTTCGTCAAAATAGATATGTAAGGCAGAAACTGTTATTCATTATGTGACAAGATAGGGGAGAACATGTTACGAAAAGTCTGGAATAATCCATATGCAAAGACAACATTATCCATCATATTTACGGGAAGTGTTCTGCTCCTTGTGAACCGTATGGTCCGGGGAACAGATTTCGAGAAGGCACTGTCAACATTCAATGCGACGATGGCACCGGTGTACATCGGAATTGTATTGGCATTTCTGCTATGCCCCATCTATAACAAGATTGTCCGCTGGATTTATCCGGTAATCTATCATGATGGGAAAGCAATGTCGGATAACTTCGGGTCGATGGCATTTGGTTTTAAAGTGCCGAAGAATAGCAAGAAGACGCCGGCACAGCGTGCTTTTACGCAGGCTCGTATGATTGCGACGATTCTATGCCTTGCGCTGGTTATTGCTATTGTGTCGCTGATTTCGACGGCGGTGCTACCATCAGTTCTCAGCAGTATCATGGATTTGATTAACACATTGCCGCAGCGTATGCAGAATCTTTTCAATTGGGGGTCCGTTCGTCTAGCGAAATATCCACCGGCTGTCAAACTTCTGAAACAGGTTACCGAAGCGGATACGACCGAAATTATCGCGTGGGTACAGAAGCACCTTCTGAATAATGACTTCCGAGGCATTGCGGAGACACTTTCATCTAGCGTGTTTGCGACCGCCAAAGCGGTGATTAATATTTTTGTCGGCTTACTGATTTCCGTCTACTTGCTGAATTACAAAGAGAAGCTATTCGCTATTGGACGCAAAGTGACGAGTTCACTTTTTACGCAGAAGAACACATTGAAGATTTACGAGTTCTTTGAAATCATCAATGATACTTTTATCGGATTTATTATCGGAAGAATTATCGATGCGTGCATCATTGGCGTCCTGACTTACGTATGCATGTTGCTGCTCGGACTTCCGATGCCGGAACTCATCAGCGTCATCGTCGGTGTGACGAACGTGATTCCGTTCTTTGGACCGTTCCTCGGCGCGATTCCATCCGCGTGCCTGATTCTGCTGGTCAATCCGATGCAATGCCTCTATTTCTGCATTATGATTCTCATCATCCAGCAGCTAGACGGCAACGTAATTGGCCCGAAGGTAGTTGGTAGCGTCATTGGGCTCAATAGTTTCTGGGTACTGATTGCGGTTATCCTTGGCGGTGGATTCTTCGGATTCCTCGGAATGGCACTGGGCGTGCCGGTTTTCGCGGTGATTTATCGATATGCGAATATCAACACTTGCAATCGTTTGCGCCGAAGAGATCAGCCAGAGGAAACCTGGGAATATCTCGATTATAGTAAATACAATATAGATAAGGAAGATTTGGAGAAGCATGAATAATCTAAAAACAAGTTTGATGAGTCTCGGATTACCGGAAGATCGAATTCTGGAACTAGAACCGATGACGAAACACACCACTTTCCGCGTGGGTGGCGTAGCGGATTACTTTGTTACTTGCAACAATGAAAAGGAGCTCGCATCTATCCTTCAATATCTTACAGAGAATAACGTGAGACATATGCTTATCGGCAATGGTTCCAATCTTCTCTTCAAAGATGAAGGGTATCGCGGCGTAATCTTGAACTTAGATGGCGATTTCCGCTCATGTGAAGTCGATGGCAATCGAATCACTGTAGGAAGTGCGAGACTACTTTCTGGTGTTAGCACTGTTGCGACCGAGAACGGACTTGCTGGAATGGAATTCGCTAGTGGAATCCCGGGAACATTAGGCGGTGCGGTTTACATGAACGCAGGCGCTTACGGCGGAGAGATGAAGGATCTCGTTCGCAAAGTATACTTGATGACGCCAGATGGCAAGAGAACTTTTGTCAAAGATGTTTCGGAGATGGACTTCAGTTATCGACATAGTGGAATTCAGTCGACTGGAGATATCGTCCTTCGTGTCGAGCTCGAACTGAAACCAGATGATTGTGAAGCGATTCAAGCACGCGTTGCAGAACTTACAGAGAAGCGTGTATCAAAACAGCCTCT
The DNA here is from genome assembly GCA_963626305.1 of bacterium. Taxonomy (GTDB): domain Bacteria; phylum Bacillota; class Clostridia; order Peptostreptococcales; family Anaerovoracaceae; genus Mogibacterium_A. The sequence continues at coordinate 4,095 of CAVFWT010000071.1, forward strand.
TAATTACCCGAGTGCAGGAAGCACATTCAAGCGTCCGGTTGGCGGATATGCAGCGGCATTGATTCAAGATGCTGGACTCAAAGGTAAGGCGGTTGGCGGTGCAGAGGTTTCCGAGAAGCATTCTGGATTTATCGTAAATAAAGGCGGTGCTTCTGCGGATGATGTGCTCAAACTCATGAAACTGGTTGAAGAGAAAGTGTTCGAAACTTCTGGAATTCGTCTGGAACCAGAAGTTCGAATCATTGGAGAATCCGATGAATAGAGAAGAAGCTGTGCCGAAATATCGCATTACGGCAGATTACCATACGCATACGCAGTATTCTCGAGGTCTTGTTTTCTACATCCATGGAAAAGGAACGATTGAAGAAAATGTTGCAGCGGCATCGGAGCGTGGCCTCCAAACTATTGGAATCACGGATCACGGCCCCGGACACATTTTCTACGGATTGAACCTTCGAAGCCTTCCGAAGATTCGAGAAGATATTGCGAATGCCCAGAAGAAGTATCCAGCGGTCAAGATTGAGCTTGGGGTGGAAGCGAACATCATCAATACGAAGAACGGACTCGACGTGCCGAAAGATGTGATTTCGCTTTTTGATTATATTAACGCAGGTTATCACCATGGTGTGCCGAAAGGAAACATGATTCGAAACCCTATCTATTCTTCAGGACATTATCCATCGGGCAGTGTAGCGCACTTGCGAACAACCAACACCGAGATGGCGGTACGTGCAATTTATGAGAACAACATCCGCGTTCTTACGCATCCGGGGGACAAAGGACCATTTGATATCGTAGAAATTGCAAAAGCTTGCGAAAAGAGAGACACACTTCTCGAAATCAATGATCGACATACGCATTTATCTGCGGAAGAAATTCGAATGACGATGGATTATGATGTCTCCTATGTATTGAGTAGCGATGCACATCGCCCGGAAGAAGTGGGGAGATTTGAACGAGGCTTGAAGCGAGCAGTGGAAGCAGGATTAGATCACTCGCGAATTGTGAATTTGCAAGTGCTATAGATATTTGATGTGTGCCATCGACTCGCGGTAATTCCGAACGCAACACGGAATGCAATTTATAGATAAAAATAGATACATAACATAGAAAGGATACGTTTGCATGAAGGTAGTGATTATTTCCGGACTTTCCGGAGCGGGAAAAACCCGTGCTGCAGATTGGTTTGAGGATCAAGGCTATTATTGCATCGACAATATGCCACCTCAGCTGGTGAAAAATTTTATGGATCTTTCGCTTCAAAGCACCAACCAGATTGAGAAGGTCGCCTTCGTCGCAGACGTTCGTGGCGGCGATTTCTTCCGCGAACTGGAGAATTGTGTCGATTCACTACGACAGATGGACAACGTAGAGAGTACCGTTCTCTTCGTCGAAGCCTCGGTCGATACTGTCGTCAAAAGATATAACGAGACGCGTCGTAAGCATCCACTGACGGGAGGCCGAGCAACACCACGCGTTATTGAAGACGAGAAAATCATGCTTGAAGGTGTTCGCAGCAAAGCGGACTTCATCATCGATACGACGCACATGAAAGTAGCGGATTTCAATATGGAGCTGAGCCGGATTATGACAGGAGACGAGGGTGGATCTACTTTTAACATTAACCTTTCTTCTTTCGGTTACAAATACGGCATTCCATCAGAATCGGATATTCAGATTGATATGCGCTTCATCCCGAATCCGTATTACGTGAAGAGCCTGAAGCCGCTTACTGGTAACAATAAGAAGGTTTCTTCGTATGTGCTGAAGTTCGATATTACGAAGAAGTTTATTGCGAACTTCACGTCGATGCTGGAGGAACTCATTCCCGGTTATATCAAAGAAGGTAAGTATCATTTGAATGTAGCAGTCGGTTGCACGGGCGGACACCATCGCTCGGTAGCAGTGGCGAATGAGCTCGGAAGAATTTTCAAAGAGAAGGGATACCGGGTGACGGTGACCCATCGCGATCTTGATTTTATAGCTAAAGGAGACAAGCAATAGATGTCGTTTTCTTCGGAAGTAAAGGGCGAATTGGCTCGAATTCACGTAGAAAAAAAGTGTGATATGCTGGCGGAAATTTCCGGCTTCCTTCGCGTATCCGGAAGTCTGCGATTGGCGGGTGGTGGCCGCTTCATCATTGTGGCGTCTACGGAAAATCCGGCAATCGCTAGGCATTACAAAACCTTGATGAGAGCGTACTTCGGAAGCAATGCGCGCCTCGAGATGGAAGAGTCGCAGATGCCAGGACGCAGCGGTTACCGTTATTCGCTGACCATCAGTCCGGATGAAAAGAGTTCACAGATTCTGCGTGAAACAGGCATGCTCCTCATTCGAGAGGGTAATGATTACCTCAGTGACGGTATTTTCCAGCCGATTATCAGCAAGAAGTGCTGTAAGAAGGCGTATCTTCGTGGCTTGTTCTTGGGCTGCGGAACGATTTCCAATCCGCAGCGCAGTTATCATCTGGAGTTCGTGCTGTCTAGCGAAAATGTAGCAAACGATCTCAAGAAACTGATTGGCTCTTTCGTCGATCTTTCGGCACATGTAACGCAGCGCAAAGGAGACCATATCGTCTACATCAAGAAAGCGGACTACATCAGTGATATGCTCGGCATTATTGGTGCGAATCAGTGTATGCTCGAGTTCGAGTCCATCAAGGTGAACCGGAGTACACGAGGAGAGGCGCAGCGCATTTCGAACTGCGATAACGCAAATGTGGATCGGTCGCTGTCGGCAGCCGAGGAGCAGATTCACTACATCCAGGTGATACAGGATGCAGTGGGACTCGAATCGCTTTCGAAGGGTTTACAGGACGTTGCGGAGCTTCGATTGGAACATCCGGATGCGAGCCTTGGTGAAATCGGTGAACTTCTTGAACCACCGGTAAAGAAGCCGGCGGTCAGCAAACGATTTGCAAAAATCAAGGAATTTGCGGAAACGCTAGGATAAAGCAACCGTGCAAACTCGCGAATATAGAAATTATTATGAAATGGGAAAGTTGAGAAATACCATGAATACGGATAAAGGGACGATTATTGAACTGACAATCACCGATATGACGGATGATGGCAAAGGAATTGGTCATGTGGAAGGCATGACCGTTTTTGTTGATGGAACGATTCCAGGAGATGAAGTTAAGGCTCGAGTGATTCAAGATAAGAAGCGCTACTTAGTGGCGGAATGCCAGGAAATTCTGTCGGCGTCGGAAGATCGAATCGATACTGCCTGTCCGTACTTTGGAACGTGTGGCGGTTGCTCTCTTCAGAATATGAAATACGATGCGCAGCTTCGCATGAAGAAGGAGCACGTTCGGAACAAGCTCGAGCGAATTGGTGGCCTGGAGAATCCAGCGGTGCATGATGTAATTGCTCAAACGGATGAATACGGTCAGCCAGAACTTCAATATCGAAATAAAGCGACTTTTGCAGTGTATAACGGACCGGATGGTCCATCTGTAGGATTTCGTCAGCGCGGTAGCCATCGTGTAATTGACATCTGTGAATGTCTTCTTCAGAAAGATCCGGTGATGGCAGTTGCAAATGCCATTCGCGAACTCATTCGCAAGGGTAAAATCAGAATTTACAAGGAACCGAAGAAATTCTATGGACGCGGTGCTAAGAATCGCACACAGCAGAAGCCGAGCAATGTTGCGAAGCTACGCGAATTCACCGTAAAAGCGTGCGAAGGCACCGGTGAGATGATGGTAGTTCTTACCGTGAGCGGAAAACAGCTTCCCAATGCAGAGGAAATTATCTATGCGATTGATGACGCGGTCAACGCATCCTCGGAAATGTATGCGCTGGAGAGCGTGATTTTAGAGGTGAAGAAAGGGGACATCCACGAATTGGCGAAGGATTATATTCCTTTGGCAGGTAAAAGAACGATTCTTGATCACGTCGAAATCGGTGGGCGCGAACTGGATTTCGAGATTTCTGGTTCGGCATTCTATCAGGTGAATACGAAGCAGATGGTACGCCTGTACGAAACTGCTCAGGAGTATGCGAACTTGCAAGGTGAAGAGGTTCTCTTCGATTTGTACTGTGGAATTGGAACGATTGGGCTTTCTATGGTAGATAAAGCGGCAATGGTTGTCGGTATTGAAGAAGTGCCGGGCGCTGTTCTGGATGCCAATCGAAATGCTGTAATTAACGGCATTGTAAATGCACGTTACTACACGGGAAAAGCAGAGGAAATTCTTCCAAGACTCCTGGATTCTGAAGACAAGCTCTACGCCGATTACCTTCGAAAAGAAGACATGGAGAATCGCCCGAGAGTCGTTGTGCTCGATCCACCGAGAGGCGGATGTGCGCCGATACTTCTGGAAACTGTTGCCTCAATTGAACCAGAACGAATCGTCTACATTTCTTGCGATGCAGGAACACTCGCGCGAGACATCAAAGTCCTCCGTAGTTATGGCTACGAATTCCAGGAAGCAACCCCCGTCGAAATGTTCGGAATGAGCATGCATGTGGAGTCAGTCGCTTTGCTTATCAAGGAGCGAAGCGACGCAGAAAAGCATTCGCGCTGACCATGTGATAGCTGTCCACGAGTGGCGAGTGCAGAGCACAAAGAAAAAAGATGAAATAACCATACGCTCCAGCGTAGCGGAATATTTAATGATAGTGAATTGCAGGAGGATTCAGTTATCCGAAAATTTCGGATAACTGCCGCTGATGGAAAGATTAAGAAAAGCGATGTTATTGTTGCTAAGAATTATCTAAGCCGGAATGAAATGAGGCAGCTGAACCGAATGGTTACGGCATATTTGGTTTTTGCTGAGAACATGATGTTAAGGCATATTCCACTTACGATGCAAGATTGGGAGAAAAGGCTCAATAGCTTTATTGAAATGTTTGATTATGGGATTTTACAGGATGCAGGAAAAGTGTCCGCAGAAATTGCAGAACTTCAAAAACACTGCGGAGGAAGTTTATACGGGATAAATTGAAATTTGGTGAGGTCGTTGCGATGGAGCAAAATATTCTTCAACTACAAAATCGTACAGAATTCAGGGAATGGCTTTTCTCCAACGCATCCGTGGAGACGGAGTGTTGGGTTGAACTAAAGCGTGGCAAACCAACGAATGATGACAAATTCTACTACCTTGATGCAGTAGAGGAGGCTCTTTGTTTCGGATGGAT
>CAVFWT010000072.1:0-9236 GCA_963626305.1 bacterium
GATTCCAACAATATTATTCATCGTCTTCGGAACGGCTTGGTGTGTAGTGATGCTCGGAAGCGGATTCTTGATTCTGAATTCTTTCAGCCATGTCACGCATTTCCTGGCGATTTCCGTTCACTTTAATGTTAATTCCATTCAGCATTTCGGTAAAATGATCATTCATTGGCTGGAGATAATCCGTTGCGAGTTTGGCAATTTCGTTCTGCATATCATAGAGCATCTTATCGATATACTCATAAGAACGAACCTTCATGTATCTTCCATGGCTCTCTGCCTCAGCCAGGAGTGCATTTGCACGCTTCTCTGCTTCTCTCTTAATTACGTCAGATTCTACCAAGTATTCAGCTTGTTTCTTTGCAGCGACGATAACCTTATCGTATTCTGCCTTTGCCTCATTGATAATGCGATCCTGTTCGTCTTTAACCCACTGAGCTTGCTGGATGTCTTTTGGCATACTGAGACGAATATCGCTGATAATTTGAGCAATCTCTTCGCTATCTACGATTGCTTTGTCCGAAAACGGCACTTTAGACGATGTCTCTAGAATTTCTTCCAGTTCATCCAGTAATTGCATAACTTTGATGGATGCATCACTCATTGTTCTAACCCTCCTATTTTGTCAACAATATTGTTGATGGTTCAAATATATCGAATAAATCGGTTTATCAATTTCGAAGTTTTTCCTGGATTATACGACTCGCATATTCCGGAAGCAAGCCATTGACATTCCCACCGAGAGAAGCGACCTCTTTAATTAAAGAAGAACTGATAAAAGAATATCTCGGATCGGTCATCAGGAAAATAGTCTCTGTATTTCCTGTATAAAGCCTAGCATTCATTTGTGCCATTTGGATTTCGTTTTCAAAATCTGTCGTAGCTCGAAGCCCTCGAATCACTGCATCAAAATGGTTTTCATTCACATAATCTGCGAGTAGCCCTTCGAAACAGTCTACTTTTACGTTGCCTAGTGAAGATGTTACATTTTGCACAATATCCATTCGTTCTTCCAAAGTCAGAAGTGGTGACTTCGATTGATTCACAATGACTCCAACTGTAATGGAGTCAAACATGTGTGAAGCACGCTCGATGATATCCAAATGACCGCTTGTAATTGGATCAAATGATCCCGCGTAAAGCGCCGTGCGTTTCATTCTCTTTCCCACCTTTTCAAACTATTTTAACAAAACCAATGAAACTGTGCAACCATTTTAGGGTCTCACATAAATATCTACACCAATCGTTCCATATTTTTTAGACTTAATTCTCGTCAATCCGGCAATTTCTTCCGGCAATGGAATCTCATAAAGATGTTCGGCAACAATTACACCATCTTCTGCTAAGAGTCCATTATCCATGATCATTTCAATAGCCTCTTCATAGAATCCAGAACGGTATGGTGGATCAAGCAGTATCAAATCCATTTCTTGATTCAACGAAGTAATGCAACGACGGAAATCCTTGTTGGATACAGTCGACACACTTTCGGCTTTACAATTCGCAATATTTTCTTGAACAATCGCAACATGCTTGCGCGCCAAATCGTTGAACCAGCAGTGGTTTGCCCCGCGGGAGAGTGCCTCCAAGCCAAGAACGCCTGATCCAGCAAACAGGTCAAGCACATTTGCATCTGGCACTGTACTCATCACCATGCTGAAGATTGCCTCTCTCACCTTCTCTGTTGTTGGACGAATATCTTCCGGGAGTTGAATCCTTCTAAATTTATATATACCTGAATTAATTCTCATTTCGAAACCTCTCTGTGAAATTAAATTCTCTATTCTAAGATACCCCATTAGAATACTACATTAGATTGTATTTTCAAAGTCATCTTGTAAAAATAAATTCATTCGGCGTTTGATTTCCGGCGAAATCGGAACATTACTGTTCCGCGCAATATCTTCTTTTACATACTTCAAAATATTCTCGTATCGATATAGTTCCCAGAAGGTTGCTGCGGCGCCGTGTTGCATCGTCCCGTGAATATCTCCTGCTCCACGCAAGCGATAATCTTCTTCGCTGATAGCAAAACCGTCGATATTCTCTTGGAGTATTTGCAAACGTTCGCGAGCAGTATCGTTGGCACTGTAGTTAATGAGCCAACAATAAGACTGGCGTTCACTGCGTCCTACGCGACCTCTAAGCTGATGAAGCTGTGCAAGACCAAATCGATCGGCGTTCTCGACGACCATTATCGTCGCCTCCGGAACGTCAATTCCAACTTCCACAACCACAGTTGCGATGAGTGCATCGATATCTCCGTTCGCAAAGTCCTCCATAATGTGTTCTTTTTCTTCCGGTGTCATTTTTCCATGCAGAAGCGATACCTTATAAGGACTTAGTTTTCTTCGAAGTTCTTCATATAATTTTTCAGTCGATGCGATTTCATTGGAATTATCTTCAATGGAAGGGGCGACAATATACGCTCGATTTCCCAATTTCATTTCCCGGAGGACTTCCGCATATGCCTTTGCTCGGTGAGTGCTTTCTGCAACGCGTGTGATAATCGGCTTTCGCATCGCTGGAAGCGAACGAATAATTGAGAAATCCATATCGCCATACACAGTTGCTGCCATTGTACGCGGAATCGGTGTTGCGGTCATGACGAGGACGTTTGGAATCGAAGTTTTGTCGGCGAGCATTCGACGCTGTGCAACGCCAAATCGATGCTGTTCATCCGTTATAACGAGTTCTAATCGATGAAAATTCACGTTACTCTGAATTACGGCATGTGTTCCGATAATCACCTGTGCGGTTCCATCTTCAATTCGAGCCAAAGCCGCTCGTTTATCTGCGGCTTTCATTGCACTGACAAGCAATTCGCAGGAAATTCCAAGTTTTGCAAAATCAGCTGAGATTTTGACATAATGCTGCCGAGCCAATATTTCCGTCGGGACCATAAGAACACTCTGGGCCCCATTAATTGCAACGCGGTACATTCCGGCTTCTGCGACAACGGTCTTGCCACATCCAACATCACCTTGAATCAAACGATTCATTGGATGCATCGAGCCAAGATCTTGGTTCAATTCTTCGATAGCATGTTGTTGTCCTTCCGTCAGCTCAAACGGAAGGATATCTAGAAACGGCTGGAGAGATGCTTCTGGAATCGATGAATCACCCGATTGTTCCGACATCATTCGGCGCATTTCAGCAATAATCGACTGATGCAAATAAAGCTGCTCGTAGACAAAGCGGGATCTCGCAATGCGATAGTCTCTTTCGGAAGCCGGAAAATGTAAATTCCGGTACATTGTTTCGATATCACACATCATCCTTCGCTGACGAATTTCTTCCGGAATCCAATCATTTTCAAATTCTATATTATTCAAAGCATATTGAATCCAACGTATAAAATCTCGAGATGTAATTCCGGCAGTACATCGGTAAATCGGAAAAATCCCGCGAAGATCTTCTTCACTTCCAAAGAGATGCATTTCCGGACTATTAAAGTCCATTATTCCTCGTTTTCGTTGGCACTTTCCAAAGACCGTATACCTTTCGCCAATCTTTAAATGCTTGGAAAGAAATGGCATATTAAAAAACAGTGCCCGAAAACTGCCTTTGTCGTCGGAAAGTGTACAAGCAAGTAAACTCTTTCCTCTTCCAAACGGTGTAACCACCTTGCGGATCAATACGCCAGAAGCGAGCTGCTCTCTTCCTTCTACTAACTGATTGGAATCTTTCACGACGCGTCGATCTTGATATCGAACCGGCATGTGATAGAGTAACTCTTCTACGCTTAGAATCTTGAGTTTTTTTAACTTCTCAAGTTTCTTCGGCCCGATTCCTTTAATTTTCGAAACACTGTCTGTAATTTTAATCATATAAATAATGTTTAGATAAAAATATTTAATTCAATTCTTAATATCCCGATTCATCATTATTGCGACGAATCGAATGAATGTTTTCAATAGGCTGTTTCGCATCTTCAGGAAGAAATCCCCAGATACAAAGTTCTACTGATGCTGGTCTATCCATACAAAGGAAATCGAAATCTTCTTCTACTAGATTAAAAAATTGATTGGCTACGCCCGTCATTTTTCCATGTATCAAAGCAATTGCGTAGACTTTAATATGCACATGCTCGCCTTGCTCACTTATCTCGATGGCATTGTTATACTCGTTGTAACCCGAAATAAAGCCCTTTCGAATCATCTTTCCCTTGCTATTGCAAGGAACCAGTGCATCTTCAAAGGCCAATAGGTTGTCGATAACCATCTTGGAAAGTACACTGCTATCCACAGAAATAACACCGTATTCATTCTTTTTGATCATCGGCATAACAAATTCTCCTCATAAAATAAAAAAGTCTTAAACGGTTACCCGTTTAAGACTTCAATACTGCGTGTATGGACTAGATGGCACGGTTAACCTTGCCAGATCTCAGACAACTTGTGCAAACATTCGCCTTTCTGACCGCACCGTTCTCGCTAACTCTGACAGACTGAATATTAGCATTCCACTTTCTTCTAGAATGTCTGTTCGAGTGAGAAACTGCGTTTCCAGAAGTCTGTCCCTTACCGCAAACTTCACATTTCCTGGACATTTGCCGCACCTCCTTATCAATCAAAATTACATCAATCGCTTGACGCAAGGAAGATTATACCACAAGCATGCAAGCGAGTGCAAGTGCCTTTTCAAATATTTTCGCTTTTAATATGAAGTGAAACAAGTTATAATTAAAAAGTTAATTTAGTATACAAGGAAAGTTGGAAAATCGCAATGTCCAAGAAACAAAAAAGAACTATTTTTATCATTATAATAATTATTGTAGGTCTGCTCTTCTCATATAGCATCTACGTGCAATCGAAGCTCTACGATGGTATTGAAAGCAAAGAATTCAAAACATCTGTTAAAGAGCTCACGGATGCCGCAGAAGAAATTCAGAGCACCGACAACATTCGCTCTTTGATTACGCAATGGGCTAAAAATAGCAATATTAAATACACCGTTGACGAGAACAACAACATTATCATCAAACAAAAGTCTTCTCGTTCCAGAGCAAACTCCGAACGCACTCTTATTGCTTTGGAATATAATAACAAACTCTTTCTTAAGAACATCAACGCCTATGCGGCCGCGGAATACTATGCGAAGCACGGTTTAAACGGTAGCAATGTAACAGTTCTCTTCTTATATAATGATGGAAACTATCACACTGGCGCACGAAATATCAGCAAGAAATATATCCCTAAAAATTCACGACTAATTCTCCTGACGCAAGGAACCAAATCATATATTTCTCGAAACTCTTTGACGAACACGATGCAAACCGTATCGATTCCGGTAAAGAAAGTATCGAAAGATTGTGACTCTGCAATTCAAATTCGAATTGGCGGATTAACAACGGATGTGCCTTCGGGATCCTATCAAGACAATCCGATTGATACATTGAATACCATATTGACTCGACTAAAAACAAAATCCATCGCTTTTCAGCTCGCAAATGTTAAGGTTGAAAATAGCGGTAATATGTATCCTACAGGTATCACCGCGACAATTTTGCTCAATTCTTATTCTTTGGAATCGGTAACCAGTTACTTAGAAGACCGTCAAGATAAATTTCTTGATGATAACAAAGAGGATTTTCCGGATGTCTACTACGAATTTGAGGAATTAACAGAAAACATTCCAACCAAGGCCTATTCTTCGAAAGCAATTGATCGACTGATTACATTCCTCTACACATATAAGAATGGAAACTACCGCTTTGGCAAAGATGATGTACCAGAAGGATACGAAGAAAACGATCTTTATGGTACAAACTGCGTTGAAAATCTTTGGGTAGACGGAAACACGCTAAAAGTTCGCATTAGTACGACTGCAATCAGCAACAAATATCTGAAGCAGATTACTAAGGAAAACAAAGAAGCAGCAAGTCTCTCTAAGGTAACAATTAACACGGACGTAACGTATCCCCTGTTCTCGAACAGCAGTAAGACGCTAATGGAATTGATTCAAAGTTCTTATACGAAGGTAAACGATACCACAACCGTCGACGCGACGATTGAAGAAGATACGGACAGTACTTTTACCGCATTAACTTTCCTCTCAGCTAAAAACAAGAATATTGATGCCGTACACGTCCAACTTCCAGATAGTTCACCAGTCAAAGTTTCCAACGCGATTTTGAATTATCCGGTTATGGAGCTCAACATATTTGGATTCTAATCAATAAAATATTGAGTAACCGATTTTGGTTTTAAAAGAGGACATAAATCGACTACGAACGAACACGAAATTCACTACAAGTGAAACCTTGATTATGATATAATTGTATATCTTTATGGGAGGTTGCAAAATGCAAGACAACAAAGATCAACGAACTGATAAAGAACTGGAAGTAGAATCGTATCTTTCTCAGTTCGATTCCGAGGATGTGACAAAGGATGATGACGATATCACCTCTTTTCTCCTTGACGATCCAGATAAAATTGAAGAAGAGAATTCGTCAAAAGAAGCGGACATCGACTTTGCGAATTTGGAAGATTCTAATTCGGCGAAGTCCGGAGAGCAGTTTGAATCTGCACTTAACGACGAATTCGAAAACATTGGTAATGATTATGAGACTGGTGCAAATTTGAACAGCGATGATGCAAAAGCTGGCGCTGCTCTGATTGATGCCATGTTTTCTGCCGAAAAAGGAGATTCGAATTCAGAAGAACACAGTACAGTTTCTGAAGTTTCTGTATCTTCAAATGAGTCTGAGATTCCTTCGAATAACACCGCAATGGATGATGTAATTGCAGAACAATCACCACAGTCTAATGGTGAGGAAGATGTTATTTCCAACAATTCTCTATTAGAAAATACTGAGAGCGAGAAAGCCGAATCGCTGGAATCTATTTCTGATATTAAAGAGGAAGCTTCTGCATCTCCAGAAGACAATACGCCTGATAATGAGGCCTCGGAACCTATGGAAAAGAAATCCTTTTTCGACCGTTTCCGTAGAAAGAAAAATGCAGAGGCACCTTCTTTTGCTGACCCAATTGTTAACTCGGAAGAAGCATCAATGGAAGAATCCAGTGATGCTATCTGCGTTCTTGAAACAACCGGCGCTGCATCTTTAGCGGAATCCTTAAATGATGCTTTGAATGGAAGCGAAAATGAATCAGCAGCTGTTTCGAAAGCTGATGATAATGTTGTTAACGATGCAATTGTCTCCGAAGCGGAAGAACTTCCCTATTCCGATAAGAATAATACTGATGAATCTTCGAAAGAAATCACATTCGGGTTGGATGGTAAGAGTCTAGAGAAAAAATCTTCGTCAGAAGCGAAAGATACCGATTCTGAAAACTCGGATTTCAAAGAAAGTTCCGACGAAGAACCTATTACTACGAGTGCTAAAACAGGCTTAGAGGATTCCACCGAAACTTCTGGTGCTATTGCCGCTGCTGAAGTGGCAGATAATGCTGAAGTTTCCGCAAAACAGAAATTGTTCGGAAGAGGAAAGAATAAAGTAGATGCCGAAACAAAGGCACAAGAGAAAAAGCTGAACAAGAAACGTCGCAGACGAATCCGCAGTTTCCTCTCCTTCTTTGTTCCTAATCCGAATTACGATCCGTTACAGGGAGAATATATCGTGAAAAACGGAAAACAAAAGAAAAACAAAGAGAAGAAATTTAGCTTCTTCCACTTCTTCCGTGATTGCGTACTACTTGGATGCCTCTGCGTATTGATTTTCATTTCCTATGCGTTTGTTGTTATCACAAAGGCGCCGAAAATTGATCCAACGAACATCTATGATAATGTACAGCAAAGTTCCGTTATCTATAACGACAACGGAAAAGCAGTTGATTCCGCATATTATTCGCAAGATCGTCAAATTGCAAAATACAAAGATATGCCGAAGAATCTGATTAACGCATTCGTTGCACTGGAAGATAAGACGTTCTGGAAGCACCATGGTTTCAACTGGACAAGAATGATTGGTGCGGTTCTGCAATCAATTACTGGTTCAGGGAAAATTAGCGGAACGAGTACTATTACGCAACAATTAGCAAGAAACGTCTACTTGACCGACACAATGAGTGTTCGAAGCATCAAGCGTAAGATTCTAGAAATGTATTACGCTGCAATTATCGAACGCAAACTGACAAAAGAAGAGATTATCGAAGCATACCTCAATACGATTTACCTCGGATTTGGTACATACGGTGTTGAAACTGCTTCCCAGGCATACTTCGGAAAAAGCGTTAGCGATCTTTCCCTAGAACAGTGTGCAGCCCTTGCTGCCCTACCACAAGCACCAGATACTTATGCTTTAGTACAGAAACTTGGTTCTAGTGAAACACCAGATGCCAACGACACTGTTATTAAGAAGAAAGGCTCCACTCGATACGTTGCGAATGACGAATCCAAATCCCGCCGTGAGACTTGTCTTGCGTTGATGAAGAATCAAGGATACATTACGGAAGACCAATACAATAAAGCGGTTAAAAAGAAATTAACCAGTTTCTTGAATCCGAAGCTTTCCAACTCATCTTCAGTATACTCTTACTTCCGCGAGTACTTACTCGATGAAGTCATAGAAGATTTGATGGATAAATATGACTATTCCAAGAGCAAAGCAACTGATTTGGTATACACCGGTGGACTCAAGATTTATTCTACCGTTGATTCAAAAGCCCAGAAGGTTATCGTAAAAGAGTTCAAGAATGACTCTAACTTCCCTTCTATTGCTAGTTACAATACGAACTCGGATGGAAATATTATTAACGATTCCGGCAGCATCATGCTTTATAAGTACAGCAATTTCTTTAATAGTAAAAAGGAATTTAAGCTGAGCAAAAATGAATGCACGGTCAATGAAGATGGATCCTTGACGATTAAATCGGGACATCGCCTGAATATTTACGAAACCAGTTCTGGATACAGTTTGGAATTCAAACCAACCTATACTACTAAGAACGGTAAACTGTATATGTATAGCGGTGGTTACATCAACATTCCGTCGAATTATGAATCCATGGACGATAACGATAACCTCGTTATTTCTGCAGATTTCTTCAAGAAATATCCGAATTGGATTAAGCTTGGTAAGAATACTGCAACTATTACAGAAGATGCATATACCCTACCAGAGAAGACTATTCAGCCACAGGCTGCCATGGTAATCGTTGAAGTTGGAACCGGCAAGGTCAAGGCAATGGTCGGTGGACGTAAGCAAACAGGCGAAAACCTCTACAATAGAGCACTAAATCCAAGACAGTCTGGCTCCTCGATTAAGCCAA
>CAVFWT010000073.1:0-8976 GCA_963626305.1 bacterium
AGTAACTCCACCTCGGATGTTTCCGCACAATCGAAAAGGAGTGGCATCCGCCACTCCTTTTTTTAGCTAAAAGTAAATTCGAACAATCGATTGTTCTCGGCTTGCCATCCAATTAATAAAGTCGGACAAAGAATATTAATGGCGCGCCGAATTATGTGCCTCACCTACGCTTCGTGAGCACTTCCGTTCGTCGCCATAATTTTGACTTTATCGAGTGCCTTGGCTACTGCCGGTACCGAGATGATGATGAGCGTGATAACCGCCTCGCCGAGCAGGTAGCTGTAGTTGTACACGATTGGGTAGATTGCGGACAAAGATTTCGGGAAGTTGTCTGGCATGTAGCTCATCCAGTAGAGGTAGCCACCGAGGGAGTGGAAGAAACCGCGCGCCAGAACGGCAGCGATGTAACCTTTGACTAATCCTTTCTTCTTGCTTGCGAAGAAACCGGCAACACCTAATGCAGCGAATGCAAAGACGTAGTCGCAGCATACTTGGAATACAGACAGTACGTATGGCTCCTGAAGGAACTGCATGATTCCGTAGGCGAAACCAACCAACATTCCGGTCTGCACGCCGTACCAGTTGGCAACGAGTACGATGAAGAGCATGCTGCACAGAGTGACACTACCACCCCAAGGCATTGCGAACAGCTTGATATAGGATGTCACGAACGCGAGTGCGATTGCCAGTGCCGAGAAGACCAGCTGCTGAGTGGTGAATTTCTTCTTTGCGGAATGCTTTCCGGCAAAATACAGGGCAACTAGCAATCCGATAATTGCGAGCACGATGCTGATCGCGTATCCTGCTGTTGTCAATCCACCTTCTGATGTAACAAATAATTTAAGCATAAAAAAACCTCCTTATTTTCTGATTGAAAACAAAAAGGATATCTTATTAAATAACATCATCCCTCCGTTGGCATTATCCAAATCAGGTTATGGGTCGAGAACAGAATCTCCTCTCAGCCGTATAGCTCCCCTTGTTATCAATCATTTTAAGTTGTCTAATAGATACTAGCATATATTTCAAATTTCTTCAAGTGCGGAACCATTTCCGGAATTGTGCGTTACAATAGCTATATGAGGATAAAAATAATCTTCACCGAACGAGTAACTCCGATGGAATAATCCATCGCTTAGTAAACATAACAAGGAGGTATCAAAATGAATGAAGTAATCAAAGCTATGAAGGAACGCCGCAGCATTCGCAGCTTCAAACCGGATATGCCGTCGAAGGAGGATCTTCAGCAGATTACCGAGGCTGGAATCTATGCATCCAATGCAATGGGCAAGCAGCAGACTATCGTTCTGGCAGTGACCAACAAGGAACTTCGAGATAAGCTGTCTGAAGCAAACCGCCAGATTGCAGGAGCACCGGAAGGGTTTGATCCGTTCTACGGTGCACCGGCGATTCTAATCGTTCTTGCCAATAAAGAAGTTCCGACACATATTTATGACGGCAGCTTGGTACTCGGGAACATGCTGCTAGCAGCACATTCTCTAGGCTTAGGCAGCATCTGGATTCACCGTGCCAAAGAAGAGTCGGAGCGTCCGGAGTTCCAGGAACTTTTGAAGGCGCACGGCATTGAAGGTGAGTGGGAAGGCATCGGTCACTGCGCGGTTGGCTATGTGGAAGGCGACTATCCAGAAGCCGCAGCGCGCAAAGCAGACCGCGTCATCTGGGTGGAATAAGTCGCGGCTGGAAGCATGTATGACCATAAGCCAACTCTAATTATTGTTGCCCTCAACTAACAAATGTTTCTCTTGTCTAACAAATACTTTGGGTAATATAATGACCAAATATATTTGAAATGTAGCGTGTTCGAGGTTTTCAGCCGAAACCTCGAACACTTGAAATATAGACAATAGAAGGTGATATATATGGCAACAAATAATGAGCAACAAATGAAGTCGAACGAGCAAGAAGCAATGCGTGTGTCGGCATACAGTATCGTGGTGAATTTACTTTTAACTGTATTCAAACTCTTGGCCGGAATCATTGCACATTCCGGTGCCATGATTTCTGATGCCGTGCATTCCGCGTCGGATGTGCTGAGTACATTTGTCGTCATTGGCGGTGTCAAAATCGCAGGCAAGGCGCCGGATCACGAACATCCATACGGACACGATCGCTTCGAATGCGTTGCATCGGTAATTCTCGCCGTGATGTTGGCACTGACCGGCGCAGGAATCGGTTGGAGCGGAATTCAAAATATCATGGGAGGCAATTACAAAACGCTGGCAATTCCAGGCAAGCTGGCATTAATCGCAGCGGTTGTTTCAATTCTCGCCAAAGAAGGCATGTATTGGTACACACGCGTTCACGCGCAGCGAATCGGTTCATCCGCCCTGATGGCAGACGCTTGGCACCATCGTTCGGATGCGCTCTCCTCCGTCGGGAGTTTTATCGGAATCTTTGGTGCGCGCCTTGGTTTTCCGGTGATGGATCCGATCGCCAGCGTTATCATCAGCTTGTTTATCATTAAGGCTTCACTGGATATTTTCATGGATGCAATATCTAAGATGACCGATCAGGCTTGCGATGATGAGACGGTAAAAAAAATAGAAGATACTATCTGTAAGGTTCCGGGGGTACTTGCGATTGATACCCTCAAAACGCGCGATTTCGGTGCGATGATTTACGTGGATGTCGAAATTCAGGCGAATGCGCAGCTTCCGCTGGTGGAAGCGCACGGCATCGCGGAACAGGTGCACGACGATATCGAGAACAACTTCCCGCAGGTAAAGCACTGCATGGTGCATGTGAATCCAGCGTAAAAGATGAACCTATAACGTGCTGACAGGAACGCAAAACTCTGGTGAAATTCGAGTAAAATTTCGAATTTCATCAGAGCTTTTTTTAATTTGCCTATTTACATTCGGGGGGGTAGCCGAATATACTGGGAATATAAGACGTTTGTGGTTTTACGAAAGGAGAATTTATCCGTGAAAAAGAACATGAAAGGTATTGCATTAGCACTTGCCCTGGGGATGGCTGTCTCGGCTGCACCGCTGTCCGTGTCAGCGGCAACCGTCAAGACACCGGCAAAGGTGACGCTGTCCAGTGTGGAAAGATCGGGTCAGACTGCGAAGGTTACATGGAAGAAATTGAAGACAACACCATCGGGTTATGCGGTATATCAGAAGAAGGGAACCGCATCTTGGAAATTGATGAAGCGTGCATCGAAGACCTCAACTTCAGCAAGCTTCTCTGCAAAAAGCACTGAGTCGAACCAGTTCAAGGTTCGTGCGTATAACACCTACAAGCAGAAGCAGTATTACAATAAGAAGACCAAGAAATGGGAGACGAAGAAACCTGCTGCGAAGTATATTCAGAAAACAAAAACCGTTACGAAGTATAAGTATGGTAGCTACAGTACCACAAAGACCTTGAGTGCAGTCGCAACTAAGAAATATACGATTACCTTCGATTCGCAAGGTGGAAGCACGGTAAAGGCACAGTCCCTGGCAGCTGGAAGTGCAATTACTTTTGCTGCACCGACAAAAGAAGGATATGAATTCCTTGGTTGGTACGATGCCAAAGAAGGTGGTAATAAGGTAACTACCGCGAAGGCAACCAAGAACGTGACATACTATGCACAGTGGAAGCAGATTATAGATGCGAAGCCGTCGATGATTTATATTTTTAAAGATTCTAATTTTATTGACGGCAATGACTTAGGGGCACAATATCTTGGAATTTCCGTGTCTATATCCGCAAACGAGAAGCTCTTTGAAATGACAGAAGATGACAGCGAAGATGATAATTTGGGGACAACGGAAAATTTACGCTTCGTAGTAGAGAAAAAGTATTCAGGAGCTAGCAACTGGGAAACTGTCGATGATTCTTTGGCATGGAATAATGGAAAGAATCATTTCAAAACATCGATATATGATTATGATGTTGATCCTACAACGGACTGCACATACAGAGCAAAGGCTGTTGGCGTAACTACAGATGGAGAAACAATCTCCAGTAAATATTTTACTGTTACTGTTGAGAAAGAAGACTATATTGATGATATCACTGACCATAAAGTAATAACTGAAGGCAAATATTGTTCTGATTGCAAAACCAATGTGACGGAGTTAAGCGAGGAAGAATTGCAAGCTAATCATGGCATCACTTATTACTGCTCGGAGTGCGGAGATGACCCAGATGAAGGTTTTGTAAGCCACAGTAAATCAGATGTTGAATCTCATATTGCAGAGATGCATGCTGATGGAAGCACGGAAGACACTGATTCCGAAATCGATGGTGATACTGAAACAGATGGGACTCCAGAGATTCAGGAACGCGATTCGTGGGTTGGGCAGAACTCAGATTATGATATTACTGAATCAGTAACGCACACCACTTCTTGGAAAGAGCTTGATTCTACATCGGAAGAGTATCAAGAATTCCTCAATGCTAACATGTACAAAAGTGCAGATAAAATATTCATTGACGAAAATTCTTTGGAAGGTTTTGAACGTTATTTCATTATAGGAGGCGTTAGAAGCGACGATTACGAAATTGGTGAATAAAAAATAATATCAACTAACACTTACCACAAAGAAAATCGAGGACCCAAGGGCCCTCGGTTTTCCTTTTTTGTAGGTATATTTTTGGTATTTATGGATTACTTTTCCTTGGATGGGGAAGGTGTAGGAGCGATTACGGAAGTGTAATGTTCCTTACGAGCCTTGAACTCTGGATCTTTGAAGAGGTTCATCAGACGGCCTTCGTTCTCGAAGATGTCTTCGCCGTGAGCTTTCTTTCCGGATACGATATCGTGAGCGTGCCATTCGGTTTCTGGATCGAAGTCCAGTACGAAAGAACCATCTACAATCTTCAGAGGTCCTTCCAGTCCGCACAGCTCGCATACAGCGGTTGTAGTTCCTGGATAGATGTAGAATGCGTTACCTTCGCAGTGAGGACATGCACCCTTCTTGCCCTTCCAGTAAGACTTGCCAGTCATTTCTGCGATTGGGAATTCGTGGCACTTCTCGTTCTCTTCCATGATTTCCTTTGCAGCGTTAACCAGGTTGCGAGCGATTTCCTTCATTCTTTCAACCTTGTCATCCTGCATGATAACGTCCTTGGACCAGCTGAAGAAGTCATTGTCGATAACCTTCCAACCTGGAGACATTGCCAGCATAGCGTGGTCTGTTTCGCAACGAACAGCCCAGTCAGAACCACCGATACCAACGAAAGAACATGCCTTCTGAGCGAAGTATCTTTCTGGCAGACCTGGCTTACCAGCTTCCTTCATCTTAACGTGAGCGCCGAACTGCATTCCGGAATCGTGACCAGGACCCATACGGTCAGTCAGGATGTGGTACAGACCAGATGCACCGGATTCATAAATCGGGTCAACGAACAGAATTCCGTCTGCTTCTACCATCTTTTCATAGAAAGCAGCGAAGTCATCCTTACGAGTACATACCATACCCTTGCCCATTACCAGCGCACGAGAACATGCTACGCAGCCGGAACATGTCTGAATATCCCAGTCGAACATGTGGATGAATTCAATTTCTGCACCCATCTTCTGCGCTTCTTCCAGAGCGACACGGCACATTGTGTCGTTGTTGCCGTTCTTGGTTCCAAGGGAAACACCTAAAATCTTCATATCATTTCCTCCATAATACTACTTAGAAAAATGCGTTAAATTATTTACATTCTATAAACTGACTATATCTGAAATAGAGTTTCGTTGCAAGTAAAAAGCTTGCAAACAGTTATACACGTTCGGTTATCAAATTCATTATCAAGTGGTTATAAAAAAGTAAGAGATATCTAATCGGAAGCCTTAATCCGCGAATCGCACTTGCTTAGATTCTGGAAACTTCTCTCAATCATGGTGCTGCTTGGATTCATGACATGCATCTCCTCAGAAGTCGAAGCATTAAAAAACAGCGACCGCGTTCGGTCGCCGTTTTTATCATCGTATTCACTAAAGACTACTTGTTAACCTTGTCCTTCAGAGCCTTACCAGCCTTGAATGTTGGAGCAACGGATGCAGGAATCTTAACGGTCTCGCCAGTCTGAGGATTTCTGCCTTCTCTAGCAGCTCTATCCTTTGCTTCGAAAGTTCCGAAACCAACCAGGGATACCTTCTCCTTTGCAGCCAGAGTTTCACCAACAGTTTCAGTGAAAGCGTTCAGAGCTTTTTCGGAATCAGCCTTGGACAGACCAGTCTTTGCTGCCATCTTTGTAATCAATTCTGCTTTATTCATTTCAATCTCTCCTTAAACATTATTTTTGAAGCTATATCTGAAGCCCCTTTTCTTATCTACGGCATTTATAATACATTATATTTCCAATGGTTTCAAGGCTTCTTTTGGGAAAATAGCGCGTAAAAGTAAATTAAAAATTTCCGCAGAAATTCGAGCCGATTAAATGCTCGTTTGTGCCGATTGAAATGAAATAATGAACAGTCGGGGTTAATATGACGCGAATAAAGTGTTACAATAGAATGTAAATGGGCAAAGACTAGAAAGGATTAAAGAGCATAAATGATTGCAACATTATTATTAAGACATTTAGTTATTTTTTTTCTGTATATGGGAGCCGGCTTCTTGCTGGTCAAGATTGGCTTATTGAAGAGCAGTGACAGTAAGGTGCTGTCCGTTCTCACCATCAATGTATTGATTCCCTGTGCAATTCTCAAATCCTATCAGGTGGATTATACGAAAGAAATTCAGAGCGGTTTCATGTTGGCACTCGCTGTCGCCGTACTATCGCATTTGATTCTCTTTGGAATTGCATACGGAATCAGTGCTGTGAAGAAGTTAGAACCGACGGAGAAAGCGTCGATTATATATCCGAATAGTGCAAATCTGATTCTACCTCTCCTGTCCGGCGTGATGGGCGAGAAGTATGTCATCTACGCAAGCGCATATGCATGCATTCAGGGCCTTTTTCTTTGGACACATTGCAATTCGATGATGAAGGGTGCACGCAATATGGACTGGAAGAAAGCCTTCCTTAACCTGAACCTGATGGCGGTGATCCTCGGAATCATCACTTTCTTCAGCGGGCACCATCTGCCACAGCTCGTGATTGACACGATGGGTGGCTTTAGCTCGGCGCTTGGTCCAATCAGCATGATTGTAATCGGAATGCTTCTCTGCGACATCGATTGGAAGAGTCTCTTCAGCAACAAGCGAGTATACTTCATCGTATGCCTCAAAATGATTTTGATTCCGCTTGCAGCGGCAGCTATTTTCAAATATTCGCCGCTTCCTACCTTGGTTGCTGACGGCAAGAATATTCTGCTTGTGTCGCTTTTCGCCATTATGGCACCAACGGCAACCGTCATTACTCAGCTGGCACAAATTTATAACCGCGACGAGAAGTATGCGGCGGCCATCAACGTGCTGACGACTGTAATCTGTATTGTAACGATGCCGCTTCTAACCTTGTGGTATATGAACTAGCGATAAGAGCAGCCAAGCGTGTTCTTGAGTAATCGCATAAGTGATAGAACGTTATTAGTTAGCTTAGATAAAAGTAAATTCAAAGGAGTTCAAATGAACCGAAAACAACGAGCATACCTAAATGCAGGAATATTCTTCGGTGCCTTCGTGCTGCTGACGATTCTGGTACTCAAAGTGGATGTTCGCCCAATCGGTGCGGATGGAACCAATGTGGGACTTTCTCATCTCAACGGATTTTTTCACTTTATTACCCGGTCGCATCCGTATATATATGTGGTAACCGAGTTAATCAAATGGATTGCAATTGCTGTGATGGCTTCTTTTATCTTCCTGGGTGTGGGAGTGCTGATTAAGAATCGCACGCTCAAATCCATCCGTGGAATTGCTTGCTTGTTTCCAATATATGCAGCAATGATTCCGTTCTATTTTATCTTCAATGTGTTTACCGTCAATTGCGGACCGGCGTTATTCCTCGGGGAGAATCACCCATCGAATTCATTCCCGTCGCTTACGCCGATGTTCTGCTTGGTGGTATTCAGTACGGCGATGCTCGAGTGGCACAAGCTGTTCCGAAATCACAAGGAGCTTCTAGCGAAACTGGACAAAGTCGTGCTTGGTTTGATGGGGGCAACACTTCTGATTCGCTTGATTGCCGGTATGAATTGGTTTACGGATTTGCTTGCCGCAATCTTGATCACACTGTCACTGCTGAATCTGTACAAGGGACTGTGCATCCGCATCGTATACAAGACGGAACAGACAGAAGAGGAACGCATTCGGGAAGAATACCTGAACGCACGAAGAAGTGGTGGCATGAGGTAGAATGCACCGAGATTACGCAGGCCGAACAAGAAACGGCCGTTACATCGGAGTGTGTTTCTTCTGTGAAAGCGCGATATTTGGTAGTTCAAATTACCGGATTGTGATATACTTTAAACATATCATATGACTGAAAACTAATTGCTGTAGGAGATAATAATTATGGGTATTTTTGATTCGTTGAAGAAAGAAATTTTCCCGGCTGAAGAACAGCCGATTCCAAACACGCTGGAGGATATGGTTCGCAGCAGCAAGTCTCCAGAGTCGGGTAGAGCGCGCGTTATTGTCGTTGAGCCGATGAGAATGGAGGAATGTAATGCACTGGTTGAATGTATCCGCCACGGACTGGTGGTTATCATTAATGCAGAGCGTCTGGAACAGGAATTTGCACGCAGAATTATCGACTTCCTGACGGGGGCAACTCGCGCAATCGACGGAAGATCGCTTCGCATCAATCAGACGACTTATATTTTTGCACCATCTGATGTAGATGTGGCTACTCGCCGCAAGGAACCGGCCCGCAAGGCACCGGCAGAAGAGCCAAAGCAGGAGAAGACGCCTGTTCATTCGGTTGCGCCGGATGAAGCTGCAAACACTGTAACGGACGGACTGAAGAAGTCAGATAACTTTGCATCATTCCGACCAGAAAGTGCTGCACCAGTTACAGCTCCAGTTAACGAAGCACCAACGGTAACGTCGGTAGAGCCATCTGTAGAAACAGAAGTAAGTGTAT
>CAVFWT010000074.1:0-8836 GCA_963626305.1 bacterium
GTATCAATCTGAGTGTTTTCATTTCGAGGAACGTCAGCGAGGCGATTTTGTCCTGGAAGTCGGAAAGGCGTGCATCCTTTGTTTTCCATGTTTTTATCTGCTTAATTTCCTCAAACTCGCAATTCAGGTCGTCCATGAAGAGCGGATCGATGACCTTGTGGATGTTCTCGATAGACGTGTAGTGCATGCCCCCGGAACGGCGCGTCTCCGGGTTCAGCGTGCTCTCGAACACCGCGCCGAAGATTGTCGGCGAGATGTGGCGCCAGTCGAAATCCTCCGACGCCTTGGTGAGAAGCAGCGTCTTAATCTCCTGGGTAAAAGGAGGTATCTCGATGCTTTCATCCGCGAACAGGCCACCGTTGACGTACGGGAACTGGGCAAGGTCATCTTCCAGGTATTCGTCGCGCTCGGCAACCGGTGTGTCCAGGACTTTGAAGAGTGCGATGAGGGCGCGCCGGCAGTCGCGGACGTCGTAGCCTTCCAGATAGTCATGGAAGATGTTCCGCTTGCCGAAGATTCCGGCATCCTCTGCATAGAGGCAGAATACGAGGCGGACGCAGAGCGCATTGAGGCTCTTCAGCTTGTGCTCACGTCGCTTGCGGTCTTCCGGTATCTCGTCTTTCTCTTTGATGTCCGGGATTCGGTACTGCTCTAAGAACGCATCATAAATCAAGCCGACGATTTCACCGGCTTGAATGGATATTTCCATCTCTTTCGAGACTTTCTTGACATCTTTCTTCACGAGGAAACTGAGGAGCGGGTACTTGCCAGGTAGCTCGTCGAGGGCGAGTTTCGTCGGCTCGGGGCGTTTCTGGTTCATGTCGTAGATCCAGATTTCGGCAAAGTTGCAGGTAACAATCCAGCGTGCTCGCTCGTCGAAGATGAGCTTGCTGTTGTAACGCTCTGCCTGTTCAAACGGTGTCAGGTCGATGTCGCCGGAGTTTCGAATTTTCTGATCCAGGCGAATACCTAGGCTCTTCTGCTCAATCAGGGTGCGAGTCTCCGGGATGTAGATGTCGATACGCTTGGTATTTCCGTCTACGACAACTTTCTTCTCGAAGTTCAGTCGCTGTGTGACATCTTCCATGCCCATGACGTTGCTCAGCAGGTCAATCCAGTAGGATCTTCCGTGCTCGTCTTCTTTGCCTCTTCCCTTCCATCGGTTGACGAACTGGCGCGCCGCCTCTCGCTGTTCTGCGTCGGTCATATATGTGATTCCTCCGTTTGATTATCGTGGTTGTATTTATTCTATAAGACTGGGGGTTTTCTCCGTAGGTATCTTTACGAATTATTTCAGTTTAGTTCTGCTTTCGCATACAACGTATTATACCATCCTTCACTTATTCATACCAATACAGGTAAGGCACTCGTCAAAATGCACACAGAAAGCGAATTGTTATTTCTTTCTGTAACAGAAAAATCTTCGGAGTCGATTGTTCGTATCAACTCCGAAGATTTCCGTCATCGAATTCTATTATTTATTTTCTTTTTCTCAAATATACCACAGCCGCAAACGCAGATAATGCAATTACCACAATAACGGTCCAAAGGATGATGTTGCTTGAATCCCCCGTTGATATAACGGAAGTATCTGTATCATCCGTATCTTCAGCATCATTCGCATCATTATCATCTGCGGAGTCTGATTTTGCAGTGATGGTAAGTTCTCCGGCTTCTGTTGTAATCTCATAATTCTTGGTTACATCGGTCTTGCCGTCTGCGGTTATAATCGTTACATCGTCAGCCGCTGTAATCGTTCCAGGGTAAGTACCGACAGCGGTTCCTTTTGCAGATGCAACAACGTTGCTCGTATGACCCATCACCAAGCCTTCGTCTGTCCCCGCATTTTGAGTTACATTGGTGAGTTCAATCTCTGATCCAGTATAAGTCTTCGATCCAGACTCGCCGGTAAATGTAACCGGGCGCGGTGTCACTTCCAGTGTATATTCCGCAGTTGCCGACTCATATCCGGACTTCTCCGCCTTGACGCTAACCTTCAACGTTCCTGCATCCGTCAGACCCGCAACGGTCCCTTTGTAATCCGTCCATTCCTTCGCATCTTCATCATAAGTGGTGGAATAGGTAATCTTCGCACCTTCTACATTCGCAGATGCCTCCGGTGCAAGGCTGATACCATCATACACTTTCGTGCTGTCATTGGCACTAGGAGTGATAATCGACATCGTCGTATCTACGAACTCCCATGTACCCGTAAAGGTTACGGTCTCCCCTTCTGTGGATGGAGTCGCACTGTCCTTATCATATCCTTTGAATACCCAGTAACCATCCGTCGCATCCACTTTCGTCGATGTTGGCTGAGTTGCGCTATATTCTGTACCCACTGGAATAACCTTATCCGCAGGTTTTAAGCTTTCCACGGAATCTGGCAAACTCTTTCCGGATGTTGCGGATTCAAAGGTATAGGTTGCATTTGCCTTTCCTGCAAAGTGTGGTCCCGGGTTCGCGGTTGCTGTTGCACTCTCTGTAATTTCCGATTCCGTTTCAACGGTTCCTTTGGACATACCCAGAGAACAAGCGTATTTTACTTTAGCCGATACGTCCATAACCACTTTGCCTGCCTCGAAATCAGCCTGCGTGATGGTATATTGAATAGTCGTCTTATATGTTCCGAATCCAGAATCATCGACTGAAGATGCTTCTGGCGTTATCTCCATTTTCTGACCATTAATGTCCGTAATTGTTACAGACTTTACGCTGCTATTCGTAACACTGTTTGCTGTGACTGTGACATCAAAGTTCAAGACATCGCCTGGCTTGACATCGGTTTTCGCCGCATCTTCCGCAGTCAGCCCAACGTTTAATCCCATAGTTGGGGTGGAAGCGAGCGTCGTAAAACTCAAGCTTAAACTCGATGCATTATAAGCTCTTTGCCATCCAAATACAGCTTTATATCCAGCATCATAAGCCGCTTTAACGACATATTTAAGACCAGGATAATTTCCAATTCCAGAACCATTGACCAAATAGTCATTTGCATCAAAAGGATCATCATCCGTCACATTCTTCACGGCAAAGCACTGTCCAGCACCGGATGCTCCGAGACCGGTGAACAGGCAATTTTCATCTGCTTTTACAAATACCACAACATAGCCTGTACCAGTACTGCTATCCGAAGGATTCACATAATTACTGATTGTCTGGGAAGTTGCGCTCTTCGGAATTTCATTCAGGGTAACCGACGAAGTTGGCGTGCTGGATTTCTGCCAATTATAGTATGCCAGCTGCACATTATCCTGCGTAATATTCAGTGTGCCATCTTTTCCATCGGCTGCTTTTACTGTAAGGCTTGGAAAACTAATGCTCGCTGCAACCATGGTCATTAAGAGAAGGGCATTTAGCATCTTGTGAATTTTCTTATTCATCTTCATTCTTATTACTCCTATATTTTAATCGGTGCATTCCAAGTAGTCTTCAGTCTAGAATTGTGCCAAATCCTAGAGAAGCTACTCTGCGTGATTGTATAATCCTGCAAATTAGCAAAATCAATCTGTTTCATCGCTCTAAGCAGAAAAGAAGCACATTCTGCTTTCTTTGGAAGCAATGCCATGAATGCATATTTTTTTATCCTTATAAGGCTTTACAAAACCAGTAAAGAATTCATCTTCAATCATGCCTTTTGTTTTTACCCATGAATTTACATCACTAACAGTCTTGTTATTTCATTATATTTTTTCCTATCCATTTGTGTTCACCTCAAATCTCTCAAAACTTATGCGCTTTCAGTACTTTTTCTGTCGAAAGTTCCTTTTTTCTAATTAATAATGATATCCAGTTTCGGGCGAAAAGTAAATATAAAACAGGATTCTTCACGTGAAGGTAGGGCATTTCATTTGTGATTTGCGTTTTGCGAAATGTGAGTCAGGAGATGTCGTTCAGCGAAACCAGAATCTTTCAAAATTTGAAATGTCATATTTTTATATGCAATTTTATATTGAAATGTCATGTTTTGGGGTTTTTATTTATATTGAAATGTCCTGTTTTTCAGCTTATAATTTCGTTGAAAAGTCAGACGGAACGTTCAACGAGAAATTCATGAATACTATGCAGCAGATGCCTTGAAGTATGATTCAGATAATCGTCTGAAAATCCGACGAATTTACGATATGATTCCATCGAACATGGAGAACAAGAAGAAAAGAGTAGTCGCACAGAAAATTGAAGATAAGCGTGGCAAGACATTTAAAGATTACGCTGACGAATTTGAATATCTTACTGGTGCAGGCATTGCACTCCAAGTACAAGCGAATTAATTTCCCATGGGCATCGTCTCTATATCTCGGAGGACATTATGACTACGAACACTCACGATTCCGCCAATCGGAAACTTCAAGAAATCAATCGATACAAGGACGGTGCGTTCCCAATTGGCATTTACACGGTCACCCCCGAAGGCATCACGCCGGAGGGCCGCGGCTACCGAGATCTCCATTGGCACGAAGAGCTGCAGCTGACACGCGTTGAATCCGGCACGCTGGAAATCCGTGTGGACGGCATCGACTACACGCTCCATCAAGGTGACGCGCTTCTCATCAATCGAAATCTTCTACATATCACTACGAATTTATCGCCAAAAGGAAAATACATCAGTCTGAATTTTCCGGACCGTGTGCTGGGTTTCTTCCCCGGCAGTCGTATGGAACAGAACTACGTCTTCCCATACACAAGGACATATCTTTTCTCCGCGATTCTCTTGCACGAAGAAACGCCTTGGCAGAAAGAGATGCTGGATTTGCTGGCGGAAATTCTGGCATTATTTGGATGCTCGAATGATGCGAACACATCCGCAATTCATAACACCAAGACACCGCTCTGTCCGGAATACCAGATTGCGACAAAGCTCACCGCCCTTTGGTCGATTCTGATTCGGAGCACCGCCTCAACGTTTCCGTCCCCATCGAGGACATACCTTCGAAGGCAAGATCGAATCCACACGATGCTCTCGTACATCCACGAAAATTACGCAAGCAAAGTTCGTCTGGAAGACATCGCGGCAGTCGCACACATCAGCACAGGAGAATGTTGTCGCTGCTTCCGAGACATGGTTCGCACCAGTCCGAACCAATACCTTCTGGAGTACCGCATCGCGAAAAGCAAAGAGTTACTCCTTGGCACCGACCAATCTATTACAGATATCGGGTATGCCGTGGGATTCAATGATAGCAGTTATTTCATCTACTACTTCCGCAAAGTCACCGGAATGACGCCGAAAGAATACATTGAGCATGCTCGGTAATGGGTGACTTATGAAATCCGGCTCGGGTGCTTCCGGTGCTTGGGTAGAATATTATTCTGTTATTTGTGCCATGTTATTCGCAGAATTACGCTCGGGTGTTCCCAGTTCGAGGAGCGCCCGAGCCGTTTTTTACCCGCATTCAGATACGTGCGAACACTTCTTTTTGAAAATGTTAAGATTCTTATATTCTTTGCCGTGATTTTTATGGTTTCTTCCTTCCGCAGTTGTTAAAATAATTTCAATCATTATAATTCTGATATTATTTCTGCCGTTGATACCAAACAAACCGAAGGAGGCACATCATGGCTGAGAACAAAGAACCGAAATATATGGAACGAATTAATTTCATGAAGGACCGCGTGGTCAACAAGAATCCGGAGATGGATCTCGAGAACGCGAGAATTCTCACGGAGAGTTTCAAAGAGACCGAAGGCGAACCGCTCTGCATCCGCAAGGCGAAGGCGTTCCGCAAACAATGCCGCGAGAAGACTGTCGAAATCTGGGACAAAGAACTCATTGTCGGCTGTTCCGGCAGCAAGATGCGTGGTGGCATTCTCTGCGTGGACACTTGCTGGTCGATTCTCGACGATGAACTGGAGACCATCAGTACCCGTAAGTACGACCCGTTCTACCTGACGCCGGAGGACAAGGAGATGTTCCTCGACCAGATCAAACCGTACTGGAAGGGTCGCTCGACGTACGAAGCTTGGCTAAAACAAATTCCGGATGATTGCCGAGACCTCCGAGACACCGGACAGGTGTATATCAACCGTAAAGCCGTTCGCGGCTGGGGTGAAACCACTGCCGGATATCGCCAGATTATTGAAGAAGGTATCGAGAGCATCTGCGACACCATCCGCGCGCGCAAGTCGGAGCTCGACCCCACCGTACCAGGCGACATCGAGAAGGAAGATTACCTGAACGCACTGCTCATTTCTGCCGAAGGCATTTGCAATCTTGCGGAACGTTACGCACAGGAGGCCGAGCGTCTCGCTGCGCTCGAAAGCGATCCCGTTCGCAAAGACGAGCTCCTGACGATTGCGTCGAACTGCCATCACGTACCGAAGTATCCAGCACGCACCTTCCACGAAGCACTGCAATCGCTGTATATTTATCAGATCTGTATCTTTATGGAACAGAACGCCGCCAGCTACAACCCAGGCCGCATGGATCAGTACATGTATCCGTATTACAAGGCCGACCTGGAGAGCGGCATCCTCACCGAGGAGAAAGCACAGGAGCTGCTGGACTGCTTGTGGATTAAGTTCTCCGAGCCGTGCCTGTTCCAGGATGCAGTTACGGCGGAATTCGCAGCCGGCTACCCGATGTTCCAGAATGTCTGTGTCGGCGGTGTGACCACTTCGGGACAGGATGCAGTCAACCCGCTGTCCTATCTGATTCTTCAGGCAACCATGGACGTGCAGCTGTACCAGCCGTCCCTGTCTGTTCGCTACAGCCTGGCGAAGAACCCAAACAAATTTCTCCGCAAAGTTGTGGAGCTCATTCGTCTCGGCACCGGTTTCCCGGCATTCCACAATGACGACATCGGCATCCGCATGCTGATGAACAAAGGTATCCCGCTCCGTGAAGCGTTCGATTGGAACCCTTGTGGCTGCGTCGAGACCAACCTCGAGGGTCGACTGCGTCACTACACCGCACTCGCGGATATCAATCTCGGCGGTATGATTGAATTCGTCATGACCAACGGCGTCAACCGCAAGAGCGGCCGCACCGTCTCCGTACAGACGGGGGATCCGACCACATTCGAGACTTTCGACGATTTCAAAGAAGCAGTCAAAAATCAGCTTCGCTACGCGACCCGTGCGGTAGTCAAAGGCAGTCACGTCATCGACAACGTCTGCATGGACCGCATCGTGCCGGCACTCTCGCTCTCCTTCCGCGAGTGCATCGAGAGTTGTAAAGACTACGCATGGGGCGGCGCCAAATACAACACCGGCAATGGTATTATCATGATTGGTGTCGCGGACCTCATCAACAGCATGGCTGCCATCAAATACCTGGTATATGACACGAAACAAGTTTCCATGACGGACATGGTTGCCGCGCTTAACGCTGATTTCGAAGGCTGCGACGAGATTCTCGAGCTTTGCAAAAACGCACCGAAATACGGCAACGACAATGAGCTGACCGGGGAAATTGCCGGCGAGATGTTTACTTTTATCGCCGATGAAATTGAGAGTTATAAAAGCAAGTTCGGCACAATGACGCCTGGCATTCTGCCAGTTTCTGGCAACACGCCATTCGGTCTCGAGGTCGGTGCACTGCCATCTGGACGCCGTGCGTGGAAGCCGCTGGCAGACGGTGTCAGCCCGAACGGTGGTACAGACCGCGAAGGTCCAGGTGCCGTACTCAAATCCGTATCGCAGCTTCCACACGACCGCTTCGTGCAAGGTACATTGCTGAACATGAAGGTGGAACCGGAGATGCTGAACAGCGAGAACGGCATCCGTCAGATGATGGCACTCCTCAAGAGCATGTGCAGCTTGGGAATTTTCCACGTGCAGTTCAACGTTATTGACCGCGAGACGTTGCTCGCCGCACAGGCACGCCCGGAGAAATACCGCGGTCTACTGATCCGCGTAGCCGGTTACACTGCGTACTTCACGGAGCTCGGCAAGGACGTGCAGGATGAGATTATCGCCCGTACCGAACAGACAACGCTCAGCGGTTGCTCGGTAGGATAGCATCATCTTCGCAATTCGCTCAGTCATAAGGCAAGATAATTGCAGTTCGAAAGAAAGATATCGCAGGAAAGATAATTCAGGAAATACAAATTGACATCTATTCAAAGTCGCTCGGGACAGTATAATTAACGATGAATAATTGCTAATATAGAAATGAAAGAAAGGGACAATCATGACATCTAAGGGAATCGTGCTACGAATTGAGAAAACATCCATTCATGATGGAGATGGTCTTCGCACGGTCGTCTTCTTGAAGGGTTGTCCCCTTCGCTGCAAATGGTGTTCCACACCTGAGTCACAGTCCATGGCAATCGAGCAAGGTTACGGCCGCGAGATGACCGTGGAGGAAGTGATGAAAGAAATCTGCAAAGACGAGATTTTCTTCTTCCATTCAGGTGGTGGTGTCACCATCAGCGGTGGCGAAGTGCTCGCGCAGGCGGATTTCGCGAAAGCGATTCTTCGCGCTTGCCGAGATGAAGGAATTCCGGCAGCCATCGAGACGAGTCTTTTCGCCAGCTTCGATACAATTCAACAGTTACTTCCCTTGCTCGACGACATGTACATCGACTATAAGATTGCGGATGAGACACTTCATCAGAAATATACCGGCGTTTCCAATCAGCGAATCCGGGAGAATTTGAAACTCGTCGATGCTGCTTTTGGCGGGAGAATTCATATCCGCATTCCGACCATTCCGGGCGTGAACATGACTTTGGAAAATATGCGAGACACTGCAGAATTTCTTAAGGATTTGCATCGAGTGACTGATGTGGAACTCCTGCCATATCACCGACTTGGGCTGGAAACATACCGAAAGCTCGGGCGAACATACGAGCTCGAAGGCATCGAGACTCCATCAATGGACGAGATGAAAAAA
>CAVFWT010000075.1:0-8813 GCA_963626305.1 bacterium
CAAACCCACTAGTTCTTTTACATGTACCATTTCAACCTTCTTCTGTTTTGCTGCCGCAGCCGCTTTCTTCAAATCCAGTTCGCCAGAAACCGGAATGACGAAAACGAAGAATTCGTTATTTCCGCCCCTTGTTACAAGAGTCTTAAAAATTTCATCCTCGGATATTCCAAGCACTTTCGCAACGTGATTGCCGGAAAGGTCGGATTCGTCGTACTCGTATTCGCCCGTTGCGTACGAAATATTGTTCTGATCGAGAATTCGCATCGCATTGGTCTTACTAATCTGCTTTTGTTTTTTCATGTCGTTGATCCTCGTATGATTCTATTTTCTTCATAATATCTTTCCGGTATCGCATGCATAAGAGCAAAATCATTAAGCACATGATTGCAGTAATCGCAATTCCGATGTAATTCTTGGATGACCAGAACGATCCAATTAACAAGCTTCCGAGCACTCCTGGAGAACGGCCCATTGTTGATACAATCAAGAATGTCTTGAGATCAACATCCGAAATTCCAGCAATATAACTGAGAATATCTTTCGGCAAGCCTGGCACTAAATATAGGAAAAACACAATGGTTAATGCTTTTCCGCTGTTCAATTTGTGCATATAATCTTGAACTTTCTCTTCGCCAAAGATGATATGCATTGCCTCCATACCAAGCTTGTTCGCCAGCCAATAAGTAATCAAACAGCCAATTGCAGCACCGACAATTGCAATGCAATATCCACCGAAAATACCGTACAGGTAACTAGATGCGAGCTGAATCGGTTGTCCTGGAATTACGCAAATAACAACCTGTACCATCTGCAGTGCTGTCAAAATCAAGAATCCTGTTGAACGGTATTCCGAAACGCGATTCGGAAGATTGTCCCAGAATTCTGTACTTAAAAGCGAATCGCGGCAGAACAGGACAATCAACAGCGGTATGAGTATTACAATCACACCAAGAATGCCAAGTTTCGCATATGCGAGTCGTCTATGCCATCGATCCTTTCGGTTATCTGTCGTTTCCTTGTCCGTTTGCTTCGTTGCTAACATTGATCAAACCTTTCTTTGCCATGGTATCTAAGCTCTTAATAACACCATACTTGGCATGTTCATAGGTTAATCCACCCTGGAAATAAGCGATATATGGCTCTCTGAGTGGTGCATCCGCACTGAGTTCAATGGAAGAACCCTGCACAAAAGCGCCTGCGGCCATGATTACTTGATCGTCGTATCCCGGCATATCCCACGGAATCGGTGTAACATATGCATCAATCGGTGCGGCTGACTGAACAGCCTGACAAAACGCGATGGTCTTGTCCGGATCTTCGAAACGAATCGCCTGGACAATATCACTTCTCTTCTTGAAGGCGGGCGGCATCACACCGAATCCCAGGCCGTCATAGACCGCTCCGCAAAGGAGTGCGCCCTTGACCGCTGCATTTACAACCTTAGGTGCAAGGAACATTCCCTGCAGAACGGAGCGGTTCTGACCAAAAGTAAGTCCACATTCTGCACCGATTCCCGGGCATGTCAAACGATACGATATCCGTTCAATCAGTTCCTGTTTGCCAACGATATATCCACCAGAAAGTGCTAAGCCACCACCTGGATTCTTAATCAAGGAGCCGGCCATTACATCAATGCCAAAATCCGTTGGTTCTTCTACATCAACGAACTCTCCATAGCAATTGTCGAGCATAACGATGATATCTGGACGAAGTTTATGAACAGTCTCCGTGACGAGCCGGATGCTTTCCAGCGAGATTGCTGGACGCCAGTCGTATCCTGTCGACCGCTGCATAGCAACAACCTTCGTCTCTGGCTTTAATGCGGCTACAATCGAATTCAAATCCACATCCATATCTTCACCGAGTTCAACTTCGCGATATAAGATGCCGTAGTCCTTAAGTGTGCCGGTAAAAGCGGTATTCTCTCCCCCATCTTTTCCGATTACTGTCTGGAGCGTGTCGTACGGTGTGCCCGTTACTTCCAGCAGCTCTTCGCCTGGTTTTAGAATACCGAACAGAGTTGTTGCGAGCGCATGTGTGCCGTTGACGATGTTCGGACGAACAAGTGCCGCTTCTGTGTGGAAAATTGAAGCGTATACTCTTTCCACTGCATCTCTGCCTGCATCATCGTACCCATATCCCGTATTCCAACCGAAATGCGTGTCATTAATATTGTTCTCCTGGAAAGCCTTCAAGACTTTGAGCTGATTGATGGAACAAATCTCGTCTTGCAAATCGAAGAGTTCTTTCAGCTCGCTTTCCTTTTGGTCAATGTATTCTAGAATATCCTCACGAATATCGAAGTTCTCAATCAAATGTTTGTTGTAAAGCTTTTCCGCCACGGTCTATTTTTCCTCTCTTTCTATTTCCCATTCCATATCCTTCACCAAGTCTCGCTTGACGTTCATCTTGTGCGAAGCATAGAGCTGTGTTGTCGTAACCTGCTCATGATCCAACAACGCTTGCACATCGTAGATGGAATTTCCTCGTCCAATCAAGCTGGTTGCGGCGGTTGCCCGAAGCTTATGTGGGCTGTAACCGCCTTTTCGGCCGGTATGCAACGGAATGGATGTATATTTTTTTACCAAGTCCCGAATCGCACGCTGTGTCATCCGTTTGCCTTGAAGGGAAAGGAACAGCGCATCTTCATCCGTCTCATTCTGAACAATTACGTGTTCGCGCTCGTTATTCAGGTAATCGTGAAGCACCATCTCGACGGATTGATTGAGCGGCATCGTAGATTCCTTGTCGCGCTTGCGATATATCTTGAACTCCCCGCGTGAGAAGTTAAAAGAAGATACGTTCAGCTGCTGGAGTTCCGAGAGACGCAAGCCATATGTCAGGAACAGGATGAGAATCGCTTTGTCGCGGAGCTTCGTCTTTTCCCAATATACACGCTCGTGTTCTGTCAAGTGTGCTCCAGTTGTTACCGCATCCAACATTACCATGACTTCATCGTCTTGAAGGGCTTTGATTTCACGCTCTCCTGGTTTCGGCACGCGAATCGGATCAAAGCCATCAGTGATGTTATTATCGATTAAGCCATCCCGATACAGCTGTTTAAAAAGCACTGACACCGATGACTTCTTGCGAGAAAGCGTCTTGTTGTTGTTCTCGTAGATTGTCACATTCTTTCCGTCGTCCACCTTATACTTGCGACAATAATCAAGATAGATATTGACGTCCATTGCGGTCACTTGATTCAATTCTTCCAAAGTGATTTGGTCTGTCGTTTCTGCATCGGTAAGCGTCGTTTCTTGTATAAGATACTGGAAGAAGAAGTGAACATCCCGAAGGTATGCTAAGCGAGTATGTGGCAACACATTACCCTTGAGGTAAATAAAATAAGAACGAAGGGACTTCGGCAGTTTCGCTTCCAGTCCCTCACATTCCAGAAAAATTTCGTTCTCCCGTTCGATGATGTTGTCCGGTTTGTCACTCTTGTTGTGAATCTTGTAGTCTTTCATCTAGAATTACTCCACCGCTAAGATTTCATCGACGATTTTTCCAACCGAATCATTTCGTTCAATCTCCACCCAGTGAAGCATGTCACCGTAACGTTTCAGCCATGTGAGCTGACGCTTTGCATAATGTCTCGTATTTTTCATCACATCCAGAATAGCATCCTTTAATTCTGGAATTTCGCCGCAATAATAAGCAATGAATTCCTTATAGCCGATTCCTTTGAGTGCTGGGGTATCTTCGTTGTATCCCATTGCCATCAATCCTTTAATCTCGTCCAATAGTCCTGCCTTTACGAGCTTAAGGACGCGTCGATTAATGCGGTCATACAACCATTCGCGGTCCATTGTAATTCCAAACAACTTGAAATTATATCCTTCTCTCAATGGACAATCGTTGATATCTTTGACGTTCGAACCCGATTCATACGCTTCAATTGCGCGTACTACTTTGCGCGTGTTATTCGGATGAATACGCTCTGCCGATTCTGGGTCGAGTCCCGAAAGAATCTCGTACATGTATTCGCCACCGAGGCGCTCCGCCATATCCTCAAGCTCGCGGCGCCGCTTTCCACCATCACCAGCAGTCGCTGCGAAATCCATATCATAGAGAATCGAATTCATATATAGTCCGGTTCCACCGCAGACAATTGGTGTCTTTCCGCGTGCGATGATATTATCGATGACCTTGAGCGCAAGTGTCTGATACTGTGCAACGGTCACATTAATCTTCGGATCCACAATTCCATAGAGGTGATGTGGCACCGACTCCATATCTTCCTTCGACGGCTTTGCGCTGCCGATATCGAGATATTTGTAGAGCTGGATAGAATCGCAATTGACGATTTCTCCGTGTACTCGTTTTGCCAGGTACTGAGCGATGATACTTTTACCCACCGCGGTAGGTCCAGCGATGATATATACAGTTCTGTTCAAATTCTTCATAGGTTATTTCCTTCTGAAAGCTCTTTCAATTTCATATTTCGAAATACGGATAAAAGTAGGTCTGCCATGCGGGCAGCTGAACGGGTTCACACACTGAGACAGCGTTGCCAGAAGTTCGCGGATTTCCCCTTCTGATAAATGATCGTTCGCCTTCACTGCAGCTTTGCAAGAGCGCATAATCAGCTTATCGACCACTGGCGTGTTTCGGTGGAGATGCACTTCATTGTCTTGAATATCAATCGTCTCTCGAGCGAATTTCTCTGCTTCGGAAACGTCCATATAAGCAGGAATGCCGCGAATGATAAACGTGTTCGTTCCGAAATCTTCAATATCGTAACCGATACGTTCCAGGATTTCCATCCATTCTCTCGTTCCGTTATACACATCTCCAGAAGTATTCAGAAGAATCGGTGTGATAATCGGCTGAGGAAGATGAACCTCTTTGTTGTATTGCTGAATCAGGTGCTCATATAAGATTCGTTCATGGGCGGCATGCTGATCTAGTATGAACAAATTGTCACCAGCACGAGTGATGATATATGCACTAAATACGTATCCACACAGCATCAAGTCATCGAAATCGAAAAGACGTGTTGTCGGTGGTGCAAGTGGAATTCGAGAATTCATTCCAGATGCATCGTCCGCCGAAGGAGATGCATCCGTTCTTTTCTCCATATGAGTATCCGATTCGTGGAGGCTCAGCTTTGTCTCACTCTCTTTATCATACAACATTTCTGTGTATTCCGTGTGTGGTACAGAAGACTTCTCTTGTTCTATTGTCCGCTTTTTCTGGCTTAAGAAATCTCGAATTCCAAGTTGCTCCGTCGATATTTTGGGGGAAGATTGATCTCTAGACGCAGGGTCAGATAGAGCCCGTTCGGCAGAAGCCGATGAAACATCCGGAGAACTTGAATGTTCGAAATCATTGCGAGGTGGATTCATATCATCTTCTACTGCTTGAATGCCAACAGCTGCCGGAATTGCTTTCTCTTGATAGATGACTTTTCGCACCGCTTGAGCGAGATCTTGTTTAATCTCATTCGCCTCCAAGAATTTGATTTCTTTCTTATTCGGATGAATGTTAACATCAATGCTCTCTGGTGACACATTCAGGAATAGAATAGCCACGGGATAACCAGAGAAAATTCGGTCGCCATAGCCATCCATCAGGCCTTTCTCTATGACATCACTCTTAATATATCGACCATTGACAAAGAATATTTGACCGCTGCGATTCGTCTTTGTTGTACCGGGATCCGAAATGAATCCGTGTACATACGTGCCTTGAATTTCGATTAGATTACTGAAATCTTTCGTTGGATACACTCTGGTAATCGCATCGAGTGGATTTCCATTACCCGAGGTGGTAAGGACTGTCTTTCCATTATTAATAATCTGAAAGGCAATATTCGAATAATAGAGTGCCAATTTCTGCAATAAATCAATAATTGCAGAGGCTTCTGCGGCATCACTTCGCATGAACTTGCGGCGTGCTGGTGTGTTGTAGAATACATCTTCCACAATCATTGTGGTTCCAGTATTAACCCCCACCGGTTCTGGTGGAAATGAGCGACCACCTTGAATTTCGAACTTCGTGCCGAGTGGAGATTCTGCAGTCTTAGTATAAATGGTAAGTCTCGAAATTGCACAAATACTGGCAAGGGCTTCTCCTCGGAAACCGAGAGTCTCGATATGTTCCAAATCTTCGAGTTTGTTAATCTTGCCAGTGGCATGCCGTTCAAAAGCGATTGGGACTTCGTCTGCCGCAATTCCACAGCCATTATCCGTCACTCGAATATAGTTCTTCCCACCGGCACGAATTTCAACAATAATGCTGGTTGCACCGGCATCAATGGAATTTTCGGTCAATTCTTTTACGATGGAAAGCGGACGTTCGATGACCTCTCCGGCCGCAATTTTATCCGCAATGAACGGTTCCAATACTCGAATCATAATCTATTCATCCTCATTTTCGTGCAATTCATGGATTTGCTGCTGAATCTTCTGGAGGCTCAGCAAAGCATCAACCGGTGACATATTATTGATGTCTAACGCTTCAATATCGGAAACGACTTCATCGTAGCGCGAGGATGTAGCTTCCACCAATGCAGGTGAATTTTCATCCTCATCATCTGAAACCGCATCGAAGAACGTAATCTGTTCATTCAGCGGAATCGGGCTTGCGTTTTTCTCGAGTTCTTTGAGCTTCCGTGCTGCATTTTGACGGATTTCTTTCGGAATTCCAGCGATTTTCGCAACATGGATTCCGTAACTCTTGCTCGCTGGTCCATCAATAATCTTATGCAGGAACACGACATTGCTTCCGCTGTCAGATACTGCTACCGAAAGATTTCGAACAGCAGGCAATTGATTCTCTAGAACGGTGAGTTCGTGATAATGCGTCGCAAACATGGTTCGTACGCGATGATCGTCTTGACTCAAGAATTCTGCGGTTGCCCAAGCAATGGAAAGACCATCAAAAGTACTTGTTCCGCGTCCAATCTCATCAAGAATAATTAAACTTCGGCGTGTAGAATTTCGTAATATATTTGCAAGTTCGCTCATCTCAATGAAGAAGGTCGATTGACCCGATGCGAGATTATCTGATGCACCAATTCGTGTAAATACGCGATCGCATACGCCAATCCGTGCCTCGCGGCAAGGAACAAACGATCCAATCTGTGCCATCAGTACAATAATAGCTGTCTGACGCATATACGTAGACTTACCAGACATGTTTGGCCCTGTAATCAGAAGCAGGCTCTCCCCTTCAGTATCGAGGTGCGCATCATTCGATACGAAGAGTCCGCTGCCAAGCATTTGCTCAACAGCCGGATGTCTTCCCTCACGAATATCGAGAATACCGGAATCATCAACCGTTGGTTTGACATATCCGTGATTCATCGCAACATCCGCAAAAGACACCAGCACATCGAGCAGCGCAACTGCCGAAGATGCACGCTGAAGCTGCCCAATATATGGTTCGATTGACGTCCGAATATTACGAAAAATCTCATATTCGAGCGCGTTGATTTTCGCTTCAGCACTGAGAACGAGGCTCTCTTTCTCTTTGAGTTCCGGTGTGATATATCGCTCATTATTTACTAACGTCTGCTTGCGAACGTAATTCTCCGGTACCTTGTCCGAATATGATTTGCTGACATCGATATAATAACCGAAGACCTTATTGAATCCCACCTTAATGGTCTTAATTCCCGTTCGCTCACGCTCAGATTGCTCCAGTCCTGCAATCCACTCTTTTGCTTCCCGGATGGATTCTTTCAAATCGTCAAGTTCCCGAGAGTACCCTTCTCGAATTAAATTTCCTTCAGTGATGATAAAAGGAGGTTCTTCCACGATGGAATCATCGATGATGCGATAGAGTTCGTCAAAGTCATCGATATCGTAAAGAATTCCTTGCAAAATCTGGGCGGAAGACATCGTCTCTAGCGTGTTCTTAATTTCTGGCAAAGCGCCCAGCGTGTTCTTGAGGGCCACCAAGTCTTTGCCGTTGGCACGTCCACTCGCAATACGCGCACTCAAACGCTCGAAATCGTATATTTCTTTGAGACCTGATACCAAAACATTGCGCGATGACATACTCTGAGTAATCGCTTCTACTCCTTCTAGACGAAGGTTGATTTTATCGGAATTATTCAGCGGTTCCTTGATGAAACGCTTCAAGAGCCTTGCACCCATTGCGGTGTGAGTATGATCCAGAACACCCAGGAGTGAGCCTTCTTTGTTCTTATCATAAAGCGTTTCGAGAAGTTCTAGATTCCGAAGAGTCGAGCGATCGAGCGGCATATAATCTTGCATTTCTC
Organism: bacterium; assembly: GCA_963626305.1. Classification (GTDB taxonomy): domain Bacteria; phylum Bacillota; class Clostridia; order Peptostreptococcales; family Anaerovoracaceae; genus Mogibacterium_A. The sequence continues at coordinate 8,231 of CAVFWT010000075.1, forward strand.
GGATATCGAGGCGTTTAAATTGTTCCGGTTCCTGCTTCTGGGTATCTGCCAAATAAAGAAGCAATCCACCCACCGCCTGTACGAGTTCCTGTTTCCCGTCAAGATCGAGTGAAATCAGCGATGCGGCTTGGAACTGTGAAAGCAACGTCTTCTCGCAAAGATTCTTGCGGAAAAACGAAGAGTCCAGTGGATTCAAATAGGCGGAAATCTGCACATCGGCTAGAGCGTTTTTCAAATTCTCTGAAATGTCAGATTCATCGTAGATGATTTCCTTCGGAGAAATCTTAACAAGTTCACTGATTAGCGGATCAAAGTCACGTGAAACCTCCAACTGTGTACAAGCGAGTTCGCCCGTTGTCACGTCACCATATGCAATGGCTATTCTGCTTTTACCTTCCACGACGGAAGCAATATAGACATTTTCGTCTTTTGCCGTGGAACCGGCAATATCAAGCGTTCCCGGTGTAATGATTCGAACCACTTCGCGGCGAACAATACCTTTTGCAGTCGCGGGATCTTCCATTTGTTCGCAAATGGCAACTTTGTATCCGCTTGCAACTAATCTTGGAATATAGGTATCTGC
>CAVFWT010000076.1:0-8735 GCA_963626305.1 bacterium
TCTCACGATGCCAATCGATGATCGAATTACAGATCGTTATTATCAGAAGGAAGCAATACGTGCGGTATGCGAGCAGATGCAGCTTGGGTTCCGCAAACATCTTCTTGTCATGGCGACGGGTACAGGGAAGACGAGAACGGCTTCCAGCTTAGTAGATGTACTGAGCCGTGGTAAATATGTAACCAATGTTCTTTTCCTAGCAGATCGGACGGCACTGGTTAAGCAGGCGAAGGATGATTTCAAGAATTATCTTCCAGATATGTCTTTGTGTAATCTTTGCACGAACAAGGATGATCGCAATGCACGAGTTGTATTCTCAACGTATCCGACAATGCTGAATGCAATTGATGATACGAAGAGTAAGGATGGCGTTCGTCTATTTACGCCAGCTCACTTCGATTTGATTATTATCGATGAGAGCCACCGAAGCATATTCAAGAAGTATCGTGCTATCTTCGAATATTTTGATGCCTTTATGGTAGGATTGACTGCGACACCGAAGACAGATGTTGATCGCAACACCTATGACTTCTTTGAAATGGAACATGGTGTGCCGACATATGCCTATGATTACGAAACGGCTGTACATCAGGATCATGTTCTTGTGCCGTATTATAACTATGAGGTGCATACGAAATTTCTGGACGAGGGAATTACCTATGATGAACTTTCACCAGAGGACAAAGCACGTTATGAAGATGACATGGTGGAAGATGGATTTGTTCCAGATTTTATTCCTCCGGAGAAGTTAAATCGCTTCATTTTCAATGAAGTAACGGTGGATACGGTAATTCAAGATTTGATGGAGCGCGGCATTCACGTAGCCGGTGGCGATCGGATTGGGAAGACTATTATCTTTGCCCAGAATAAGAAACACGCCGAATTCATACTCGAGCGATTTAACAAGCTGTACCCTCAATATAAGGGCACATATGCACAACGGATTATCTGTGATGATTCTTATGCCCAGATGATTATCGATGATTTCAAAATTGCGGATAAGCCGCCTTATATTGCGGTTTCGGTAGACATGATGGATACCGGAATCGATGTCCCGGAGTGCGTGAACCTAGTGTTCTTCAAGAAGGTGCGCTCGAAAGCGAAGTTTTGGCAGATGATAGGCCGAGGCACGCGCCTTTGTGAAGGGCTTACCTGTCTGGATCAGGTGGATGGAGAATACACGGATAAGAAACGATTCCTTATTTTCGATTACTGTGGCAATTTCGAATTCTTCCGAGAACATAAAGAAGGTTTCGAATCGAAAGAGACTAAGACACTGACCGAAAATATTTTCGGCAAGCAGGTTAAAATCATCTCATTGCTTCAGGAATCTGCTTATGCAGAGGAAAGTTACCAAAACTGGAGAAGTGAACTGGTTAAGACTTGTCATACACAGATTACGGAGCTCAATACGGAACTCATTGCAGTAAAGCTCAATTTGAAGTATGTGGAGAAGTTCAAACAGGAAGCTGCGTTCACATCACTAAGCGAGGGCGACAAGGGTGAACTGCTGAAGTATATTGCTCCCATCGTAAAACTAAATGATAATGATGAGTATGCGAAACGTTTCGACAACTTCATGTACGGAATGATTCTTGCTTCCATGGAACAGATGTCATCATTCAAGTATGCGAAGAGGCAATTGTGTGATATTGCTCATGCGTTAGAGGGAATGGTCAGTATCCCACAGGTAAAAGCAAAATTACCAATTATCAAGGAAATCGGCACGGATGAATTCTGGACTGCAAATAATATTCTGCTGTTCGAAAATGTTCGTGCAGAATTGAGAGAGCTGATTAAATTCCTTGTGCATGATGCACCAAAGGCACCACCAATTTATACAAGGCTTACCGATCCGATAATATCTCAGAGGGTAGGTGAAGAACTCGATCCTGCTTATGACTTTGAAGATTACCGAGAGAAGGTTAATCGATATATTGGCGAACATGGAAATACTTTGGCTATTCATAAATTAACGCATAATATTAAGCTTTCCGAAGGTGATTATCGGGAGCTTGAGCGTGTGCTAACTAGTGAACTTGGAAGCAAAGAAGATTATCAGCGAGAATTTGGGAATACACCATTCGGCTTGCTCGTTCGAAAAGTTGCCAAAATGGATCATGAAGCTGCAATGCAAGCATTCTCGAAGTTCATCAATGATCAATCATTGAATCAGAGACAAATCTCGTTCGTAAATAAGATTATTAATCATATCGAACAGAATGGCTACATGGAAAGCGTGGCAGATTTGCAGAAGCCGCCATTCGATAAGCCAATTAGCTTTATTAAGTTGTTTGATGCAAAGACGAGAACGGATATTGTCGCTACAATTAATGAGATCAAGGATAATGCGGTTAGCATTGCAGGATAATGATGAAATAAGAGGAGGTACGGCATATGGCTGTTCCTAAATATAATGAATTTTTTCCGGCGTTTATTGCTTGTCTTGGAGATGGTAATGTTCATTCGCTTCAAGAGATTCGAGAACATTGTGCGAGAACTTTTAATTTAACAGAAGAAGATTTACAACAAAGGCTCAAAAGTGGTCAGCAACTTCTAAGTAATCGTATTGGCTGGACTCGGACATATCTTGCAAAGGCAGGATTAATCGAGACACCGGAAAGAGCAATGTTCCGACTGACAGATGCCGGGAAAAAAGCTTATGCAGACGGGGTCGATAAAATAACGTTAGAATACCTTCAGCAATACAGTTCTTTTCAAGAATTCAAATATGCAAGTAGAAAAAATTCTGAACTGCAAAACTTTGAAGAGTCGGCAGCTGCAGAGGAAAAAAGCCCGCAAGAGTTGATAGAATACGCAATCGACCAACTTAATATTACGTTGGCAGATACGTTGATGGGTGAAGTAATGAAATTAGATCCATTTGATTTCGAGCAGCTAGTAATAAAGCTGCTTGTTCGAATGGGATATGGCTCTAGTAATCTTTCATTAAATACAGCTACAAAAAGATCTGGTGATGAGGGTATTGACGGAATTGTTACAGCGGATCGCTTTGGCTTCGATGTGATATACACACAGGCGAAACAATGGCAAACGGATTCAATGGTGGGTCGTCCAGAAATTCAAAAATTTCTTGGTGCACTTGCAGGCCAAGGTGCGACGAAAGGTATTTTTATTACTACGGCACGATTCTCGAATGAAGCCAAACTATTTGTAGAAAAGCAGCTTGGAACTAAGATTGTTCTGGTAGATGGTAAGGACCTTATGGAGCTGATGATTGAATTTAATCTTGGCGTATCGGTAACAGATACCTATGAAGTGAAACGCGTCGATTACGATTTCTTCACAGAGGATTAAGTCGAATGCTATTGTTAGCAAAAATATGGGTGATATAAAAAATATTAAATTAAGAGATTGGAGTGTAGAAATGAAGAAATTAATTATTGTATGTGAAGACCGTCTTAGAAAATACGGAGATTATCTTGCCCAGCTAATTAGCTTGCCGAATGATAAAGAAAGAGCATCTTCAGGAATTATGGAAGGTGCAGTAGCTGCTCAAGTCTGGAGTGAAAGAGAATACGTTGCAAATCAGGCACAGATTTCTTCAGAGCAATATATTCTGTTTGTAGGAAATAGCAAGCTCCTCAAAGAAAAACGAACTTTTTTCAATGAGAAGTTCACAAAATACGGAATGATGTATGGATGGCTTGGAAAACAAGCTGCTTTGGTCGTTGAAAATACAGTATCGGTGGATGAATATGATGAATATCTGAATTTTGCTAAGGTGCATCAGCCAGAAACGAAAAGTCTGATTGAAGGTGAATACGAACCGACTTTAACATTGGGTGCACTTAAAGAATTTGTTGATGATGAGGTTGTGCCAAAGACGAAAAAAATGCTAGTTGATGCGGACATCATTCCAGAAGTTACGGAAATTACTGAGGTTCAGAATACCGAAAAGAATGAATTGACTCCGATGGAATCTTTTGCAAATGCTGCAAGCCTGGCTGCACATAGTATTGATAAGCACCTGATTAAACTTCAGAAGAATATTAAGAAAAAGTTAGACGATAACAAAATTGAAGAGCAAGAATATTCCACTCTTGTTGTTCTATTTTATCTGCAAGGCCTAGCGTCGTTCCTGGGAATTAGTGAGGAATAATTATGGAGACTGGTTTTAAAGCTGGATACGATTTCTTCCAAGAAAATGTAGGCGCTATTTTAGGGGCTTTTGATGGAGATAACTTCGCAACAGAGCGTATTAGTTATGTAGATTCTGTTGATGAAGAAATTTCTAATTTAGAACAAAGCATTAATGATTTTATTGGAACGAATACTCCAGACAAAATGTTGAAAGGTGATATGGCAGAATTTTGGCATGCCGGAACCTTTAATGTTAACGCTGCTATCAACGACTCAACAAATCGTGCTTTCGTAGATAGAAGTCACGATTTTGGATCAGTAGATATATCAACAAATTTCAAAACAGACTATGGCTTAAAATATTATGCAGATGGTGTTGCGAGTGCGAAACAGCAGGCGAAGAGTGTCTTTGAACGATTCAAGGAATATCAAGCCCATGGTGGCAAAGATAATTTAGATAAGTTTTTGTCTGATCGTCACTATGATTCGGATGCTGTTCTTAATGATCCAATTTATTCTGGTCAAATGAGGCTTATTCCATGCAATCAATTGAAAGAAGCTACAGAATGGCTAGAGAGAAAAATTGCAAAAGAAAATATCACACGACCAGATCAGGTGAAACGATATCAAGATACCCTCAATCTTCTGACCGATAAAATTAAAGATAATAATGGTAACGAATCGATTGCTTTGAGTAAGGAAGATGCGGAAAAATTAGCAAAACTTGCAAAAGAAGGAAAGTTTAAAGCGACTGATTTTGGCATTGAAGCACCAGAAGTTTTGGATGTGGAAATGGTTATGAAAGATTCTCTCAAAGCCGGAATGAATGCTGCTGTAATCACTCTTGCTCTGAGAGTCGGTCCTGAAATATATAAATCAATTGACTCGCTTATTAAAAACGGCGAAATTGAAGAGGAACAGTTTAAGAAAATTGGTTTTGCGGCACTTTCTGGTTCGGCAGAAGGCTTTGTTCGTGGCAGTGTTGCTTCAGCTCTTACTACTTGCTGTAGATGTGGAGTTCTGGGGGAGAAATTGATGAATATTACACCCGGAGTAATCTCTGCAGTGACCGTCATCACAATGAATACAATTAAAAACTCGTATAAAGTTGCCCTGGGAAGTATGAGCCGTACTGAGCTGACAAATACGTTGGTGCATGATGTCTTCCTTAGTACATCATCACTAGCTACAGGCTCCATTGGGCAAGCGGTTATACCAGTGCCGATAGTTGGATATATGGTAGGAAGTCTTGTTGGATCTATTGCAGGTTCGTTTATTTATAAAGGAGGACAACAGGCAACTGTTTCCTTTTGTGCAGAAACAGGTATTACGATGTTCGGCCTAGTAGAACAAGATTATAAGCTCCCCGAAGATGTAATTAGAGATATTGGTATCGAGAACTTTGATTATGAAAGTTTTGAAGCAGATACTTTTGAGCCAGAATCATTTCAAGTCGATACCTTCAATTTGGATACCATTCAACCAGATGATATTGGAATTAAATTCTTGAGTCGGGGTGTGATTGGCATTTCAAAGATCGGGTATACGGCGTAAGTTCGTAGATGTGAACAATGTGCTTTTATTATATAACTACAAAATATTATATTAATAGCAGTAATTTTGAGGATAACAATCATGGACAATCAATTTGCATGGGTAGAATTCTATAGGGAATTTGCAAGCAAGCTCTTAGAGTACAAAAACAAAAGAAATCAACTGATCGAGTTGGTTGAAAGAATTTATACTGAAACTGGCATTAATCTGCCGACACTCGAGTTAGATAACAAGCTCGTCGATATTGATCCGTTTACGGTATTCGGACTATTTAATAAGAGTTCCATGCGTGAAGAAAACCGAATCAAAATTATTGCAGCTGTAAAGAATATCTTTGCCGTAAAAACAGAAGTACCGACCTTATTTGACAGTATTCCGTTGCTGAACAATCAGAATGCAACTTTCTACAGTTTTCTTGATTCTCGCGAAGATGAGGATATTGATGATTTGTGGGAATTGTTTGATGCAGCCCTTAAATATGCAGAAGATCCGACAGTGGATAATCGAGAAGTACTTTCCAGATCTTTTGATGCTGTCATCAACAAAAAAGGCAATGGGAACAGCAAAATTACAATGGGACTGTATTGGATTGCACCGGATTCCTTCTTGAATTTAGACAGCCGGAATGAATGGTATATCTACAAGTCTGGGAAAATTCCTGCCGATGTAGTAGAGACTCTTCCTGCAATTGAAGTAAAGATTCCAGCGGAGAAATATTTTGCAATTATTGAGAAACTCAGAGCTTATTTACAGAGCGAGAAGAGTGAACTGAAAGACTTTAAGGAACTTTCTTTTGCCGCTTGGACTTATTCAACGCAGGTCAACGAAGAACAAAAGGCAGCAAAGAAGCAAGAAGAGCGCACTCAAAAAGGTGCAGGTCTGGCAGACGAAGATGTAGATGAAACACATTATTGGATTTATTCGCCAGGCGATGGGGCTAGTAGATGGGAAGAGTTCTATGAGCGTGGTATTATGGGGCTTGGCTGGTCTTCAATTGGCGATCTGACGCAATACGTATCAAAGGATGAGATGAAGGCTGCGATGAAAGAAACCATTGATCCGTCAAAATCTCATAAGAATGGAGCACATGCTACATGGCAGTTCCTTAAGGATATGAAAGTAGGAGATGTTGTTTTTGCAAAACGAGGTATGCATTCTGTAATTGGAAGAGGTGTGGTTACTTCTGATTACATCTATGATACGACAGATCCGGAGTATCCGAATATTCGAAAAGTGAACTGGACGAGCAAGAAGGAATGTGAGCATCCAGGGCAGGCGGTTATGAAAACACTGACGGATATCACAGCATACACGGATTACGTGGCAAAATTGAATGCTCTTTATGAAGACTCTGATGATATTGAAGATGTAGAGCCAGAAGAGAAAACATTCCCAGCATACAGTCCAGAGAAGTTCCTTGAAGAAGTCTATATGGACAGTGATAGTTATGAAACTCTGGTTGAACTCATTCGTATGAAAAAGAATGTCATTCTTCAGGGTGCACCGGGAGTTGGAAAGACATTTGCTGCTAAGCGTCTTGCGTATTCTATGATGGGATGCAAGGAGCAGGATCGGGTTATGATGGTGCAGTTCCATCAGAGTTATACCTATGAAGATTTTATTGAAGGGTTCAGACCTTCCAGTACAGATTCTGGCTTTGAAATAAAGAAGGGATCTTTCTATAACTTCTGTAAAAAAGCAGCCGATGATCTGGATAAGGAATATTTCTTTATTATCGATGAGATTAATCGTGGAAATCTGAGCAAAATTTTTGGTGAGCTTTTTATGCTGATTGAAAATGATAAACGAGGAAATGCCCTGCAGTTGTTGTATTCGGATGAGAAATTTTTTGTTCCGGCAAATGTATACATTATCGGAATGATGAATACTGCGGATAGAAGTCTGGCTATGCTGGATTATGCTTTGCGTCGTCGATTTGCATTCTTTGAAATGAAACCAGCTTTTGAAAATGAGCGTTTTAGGACCTATAGAATGGATTTGGATAGTGCTAAATTTAATCGCCTCATTGATTGTGTGGAGAAATTAAATAGCGTGATAGCTTCAGATGATTCTCTGGGAGATGGATTCTGTATAGGACATAGTTATTTCTGCAACTTGGCAGAAGTTACGGATAAAGTGCTTTCCAATATTGTAGAGTACGAAATGGTCCCGCTTCTCAAAGAATATTGGTTCGATGAACCGAATAAAGTGAGGGACTGGACGGAGAGGTTAAGGAGCTCGATTAAGTGATACCGATTCAGAATATTTATTATATGCTGGCATATTCTTTTCAGCCTCTTAGAGAAGAAGGCTATAAGAAAGTAGCCACAGAACAATTTCATAACGTGGCCGATCTGTGCGCAGCAATTCTGATCAAAGGTGTATCACAGCAATTGAAGAGAGGCTTAGGACGAGAATATATATCGGAAACGGAGACCTTATCCGGAATTCGAGGCAAAATAGATATAACAGAATCTATTAAAACCCAGGCAATGCTACGCAAACAGATGGTTTGCACCTATGATGAATTTTCAGCCAATACTTATATGAATTGCATCATCAAAACGACGATGATGAAGCTGCTACACACAGACATAGATAAAGGCAGAAAGAAAGCCATCAAAAAGCTACTTGTTTTCTTTGACGGCGTTGAAGAACTTGATGTTCATTCGATTAATTGGAAGCAGCAGTATACTCGTAATAATCAGACTTATCAAATGCTGGTATCTATCTGCTATCTTGTGTTAAAGGGACTCTTACAAACACAGGCTGATGGCAGTACGAAGATGATGGATTTTACTGTAGAACAAAAGCATCATCTGTATGAGAAGTTTATTCTGGGTTATTATAGGACGGAGCATCCGGAAATTAAAGCTAGTGCACCGCAGGTTCCCTGGCAAGTTGATGATGGCATAAAAACAATGCTGCCCATCATGCAGACGGATATCACATTAGAGTATCAGGATAAAGTCCTTATCATTGATGCCAAGTTCTATGAAAATACGACACAAGTGCAATACGACAAACATACGCTTCACTCTGGAAACCTCTATCAGATTTTTACCTATGTGAAGAAC
>CAVFWT010000077.1:0-8480 GCA_963626305.1 bacterium
GCCATTCGAAGCGCAGCTTGCTCGCGGGCGTGGCGTTCTTCCGCCATTTGCTTCGCCAGCTTCCTCATCAATTCATAATCCGTTGATTTCTTATCACTCATAATTTAATGTCCTTTTCTTCAATTACAAAAACACATGATATTTTACCATGGGATGGACTGAATTGAAATGAAAACCGCCAGATTTCAAGAAACTTTCAAAAAACGAACAACTATGTATCGTCGGAATTCTTCGAGTGGATTGAATCGTGGTTTTATCCCCTTCATTGTGGTATAATTCAGAAAAGTATGCAGATTACTGCAAAACTATATTGAATCTAAGTGTTTGAATTGGATTTGAACTATGTGGTTTGAATCGATTTGGACAAGAAAGGCGACATCAATGAGCAATTATGATTTGGCAACAAAGTGTATTCACTCCGGATATACACCGACAAAGGGAGAGCCTTGTGCACTTCCAATCATCCAGAGTACAACATTCAAGTATGACACCACCGATGAGATGGGCGCACTCTTCGATCTGAAGGCAGAAGGTTACTTCTATACTCGTCTGCAGAACCCAACTAATGATGCAGTCGCAGCAAAGATTGCAGATCTCGAAGGCGGCGTTGCGGCAATCCTGACTTCCTCGGGACAGGCTGCCAACTTCTATGCTGTTTTTAACATCTGCGAAGCGGGCGATCACGTAGTAGCTGCTTCCACATTGTATGGTGGCACATTTAACTTACTGGCTGTTACATTTAAGAAGCTTGGCATTGAGTGCACATTCGTAGATACGGATGCTTCGGCAGAGGAAATCGCTGCTGCGTTCCGTCCAAATACGAAAGCGGTTGTCGCAGAAACAATCGCGAACCCCGCGCTGGTTGTTCTAGACATTGAGAAGTTCGCAACTGTTGCTCACGAGCACGGTGTTCCGCTCATCGTCGACAATACATTTGCAACACCGGTAAACTGCCGTCCGTTCGAGTGGGGTGCAGATATCGTAACTCATTCTACGACGAAGTACATGGATGGTCATGCCGTACAGGTTGGCGGCGTTATCGTTGACAGTGGTAACTTTGACTGGGAGAAGTACGGTGACAAATATCACGGACTGACGACACCAGACGAGTCGTACCACGGAATCGTCTATACAAAGCAATTTGGTAAGAAGGCATATATCACAAAGGCAACTTCGCAGCTGATGAGAGACCTCGGATCTATTCCGTCACCGACGAACTGCTTCTTGCTGAATCTCGGTCTTGAGACGCTTCCTCTTCGCGTAGAGCGTCATTGCGAAAATGCACAGGTAATCGCAGAGTATTTGAACAATCATGAGAAGGTTGCTCACGTAAGCTACGCAGGACTGCCAGGCGATAAGTATTATGAACTTGCCCAGAAATACATGAGAGATGGTAAGACTTGCGGCGTTATTTCCTTTGAACTGAAGGGTGGAAGAGAGAATGCCATCCGTTTCATGGATAGCCTCAAGCTCGCAGAAATCGCAACGCACGTTGCAGCATCGAGAACGATGGTTCTGCATCCAGCTAGCCATACGCATCGTCAGATGAACGACGAGCAACTCAAGGAAGCCGGCGTTTCACCAGGCCTGATTCGTCTGTCCATCGGTATTGAGTCCGCAGAGGATATCATCGCGGATCTGGAGCAGGCACTGCAGAATGCATAGATTGCTTGAACTTATATTCGGAAACGCATTCACTTTAGATGCGTTCTCGGAAGTGGAAGCATAGCAAGGTGCACCTCATAAGAGGTGCGCTTTTTTTGTGCAATTTTCTGAATACGTTTTACGATATTTATAGGTATAGAAAAAAGCCTCGCGTTAAATGCGAGGCTAGTGTGGTTTTTGATAAAAATAAATTAATACACTCTGTCACCCAGTGTCGACTGAATCAGCTTAGAAGCAAGGATTCCAGTCTTGTTACGCTCATCAAGAATTGGATTAACCTCGACCAGGTCCATCGACAGGAGTTTCTTGGATTCTGCTAAGAGCTCTACCGCGATAAAGGACTCACGAGCAGTCAGACCGCTGTGTACAACCGTTCCAGTGCCCGGTGCGACTTCTGGTGTGACGGCATCTATATCGAAGCTGAGGTGAATTCCAGCAGTGCCGTCCGATGCGATTTCAATTGCACGGCGAATGACGGTCGGCATGCCAAGTTCGTCGATAACATTGATCGGGAAGACTGTGATGCCAGCTTTCTTCATGCGAGCAGCTTCTTTCGGATCAATCTCGCGGCCACCAATTTGTACACAATTCTTTACTTTGACGTATGCAGGTTCCTGTCCGTAGTCGACCATGCAATCTGGCCCCCAGCCACATACTGCAGAGAAGGACATGCCGTGCATGTTTCCGCTAAAAGAAGTTTCCTCATTATTCCAGTCACCGTGTGCATCAATCCAGATGACACCAATGCCACCCTTATCCTGATATGATTTGCTGACTGCGGAGATGCTTCCTGCTGCGATGCTGTGGTCACCACCCAGCGTTACTGGGAAATGTCCCTTTGCGATGGATGCACTGACTTTCTCGTAGAGCTTGCGGTTGACGTCAATAACCTGCTCATAGTTGCGCAAGGTTTCGCGCGTCTTGCCGTGAAGAAGAGGGAGAATGTCGCCCTTGTCCTTGACATCATAGCCCATGCGTTTCAAGTCATCAACCAGCCCTGCATAGCGGATGGCGGCAGGGCCCATGGCAACGCCTCGCTTGGATGCGCCGAAATCCATCTGTACGCCGATTACATCAATTACTTTATTCATAGGAATCTCCTTTCGAATGATTGTGATCATCCTTTGTTATCGTTCGAATTGGGATGCTGCATCGGTAAAAGTAAGTTCGAATAAGCATCCTTTTACAAAATTATATATCAAATTAGCGCATTATTACAGTGAAAAATTGAGGAATCACACAAAAGGAAACGGATGTGGAAAAAAAGAACGAAATATAAAATCTTTATAAAATTTATGTAAAATTTTATGGTGAGAATTCCGTTTAAACGTGGTACAATAACCGTGCATGCATTATTTATATACATGAGTGCATGTTGTAGATTTAGAATATTAATTTAATTAAGGAGAATGATATGACCTTACTGAATGCCTTTTCGTTGCTTGGAGGTGTTGGTCTTTTCCTCTACGGAATGACTGTCATGTCGGATGGCCTCAAAGATGCCGCCGGAGATAATCTGCAGTCGATTCTGGAGAAGGCGACATCGAACAAGATGACATCCATTTTCGTCGGTCTGGCAATGACCGTGCTCGTTCAGAGTTCGTCGGCAACTGACATCATGGTAATCGGTTTCGTAAACTCTGGAATGATGAACCTGTTCCAAGCACTCGGCGTAATCATGGGTGCGAATATCGGTACAACCGTTACAGCACAGATTACAGCCTTTAACCTAGCAGCTTATGCACCGGTCATCATGTTTCTCGGTGTCATAGCATTCTTGTTTATCAAGAATACCACTGTTAAGTATGTCGGCGAATTCCTCATGGGGTTCGGTATGCTGTTCGTTGGAATCAGCATTATGAAGGAAGCCATCAAACCGCTATCGGAAAGTGAAGCGTTCATTCGCACTATTTCTGGATTGGATAATCCGTTCCTAGCAGTACTCTTCGGTGTTGCTTTTACCGCACTCCTGCAGAGCTCATCATCTTCGACGGTTATCTTCCAGGCGTTCGCTGTGCAAGGGCTCCTGAGTTACCACACAGCAGTGTATCTGGTAATTGGTGCAGCGATTGGATCGGTTACCCCGAACCTGATTGCATCGCTCACGGTTAACCGCAACGGTAAGCGTTCGGCAATTCTGAACTTGGTGTTTAACTTATTCCGAGCAGTACTGATGATGCTTCTGGTTGCAATTGTTCCGCAATTCTTAGATTTCGTTCAATCGCTTTCGCCAGATGATATCGGACGTCAGATTGCGAATACACATACATTGTTCGCAATTATCGCGGTAATTATTGAAATGCCGTTCATGAAGATATTGGTAAAGATTGTGGAGAAAATCATTCCAATTTTGCCAGAAGAGAGCGAGAGTCTCAAGGATCGTTCTCTCCAGTATATGGTTAACGTCAAGAAAATGCCGAGCAGTATTGCCCTCAATCAGGCACACCGCGAAGTGGCTCGTATGGGTCGCATCTCTGCAAAGAACGTCAGTGAAGCGGTTGAATGTTTCTTCAATTACGATGCGACAAAGGCGGAACGCATTCGTACAAGAGAAGAGAGTGTGGATATTCTGAACGATTTGATTGACGAAGCGATGAACGAGATGAGGGAGTTCACCTTCGGAAGTGAAGCCCTGAAACGAATTTCGGAAATGGTGATCACTGTAACTGATATGGAGCGTCTGTCCGATCACGCGGTGAACATCATCGAGTATGCCGAGCAGATGCAAGGCAAACACAGCGTTATGTCGAAGGATGCACGTGATGAACTCTTCATGATGGCACGTGATGCTGTAGAAATCGTGAATTTATCGGTCGACGTCTTTGAGACCGGGGAGACCATTCCACTACAGCGTGTTGAGAAGTTAGAGAACCGCCTCGATTGGCAGGAGAAGGAACTGGTGGATCACCACATTGTTCGACTGATGAACAACACCTGCGATCCGTTCGCTGGTATCGTCTACACCAACTTGGTTACGGATCTTGAACGTTGCGGGGATCACGCTTATAACATCGCATATGCACTTGCAGATGCACGCGTTAAGGATGCAGATGAAGTAGATCAGGAAGAAAAAGCTCCAGTAGAGAAAGCTGAAGTTACTGAAGAAATCGCGGAAGAAGAAAATTCGGATGCAGAATAATATTTAACTAAAAACAAGTGGCAGCAAAGCGCATTCGCGCCTTGCTGCCACTATTTCTTTATGCGGATATTTCCGATGGAGCATCCGTTATGGTTGGTCTAGAGTTTCGAATGTATTGAAGCTTGATTTCCAGTTGACCATCGGAATGAATTTCTATTCATCCTCGGGGGAGACAGGATAGAGCCATTTTGCTTTTACCGTGTAGATAATCATGAGTACCGCACCTAGAAGCCAGGATGTCGGGTACGCGATGAAAACGCCGCGAATTGAACTGAAATGCGGCAGAATGAACCAAATCCAGAGCACACGATACAGGCAGAGTGAGATGAGAAGTACTGCCATTGGCGGTACGCTTTTGCCGGTGCCACGGACTGTTCCAGCGAGTCCGTGCAGAATTCCGAGCAGCCAGTAGAACGGGCAGAAGTACCACATAATCAATCGTCCGTAAGCGATAACATCCGGGTCACTCGAGAAAAGTCTCATAATCTGGCGCGAGAACGTGAGCAATAGGATGCCGGTTGCAATCGTGTACACGAGGACAATTAGCAGCGTGTAGAATGTGCCCTTTTTGACACGGTCGTAGCGACGTGCGCCGACATTCTGCCCAGTGAATGTCGTAATCGCCATGCTGATGCTGAGGACTGGCAGAATGTTGAATCCGTCAATCTTGAGGTAGGAGGCAAATCCTGCCATTGGAATCGCTCCGTAGCCATTGACACTTGTCTGAATCAAGAGGTTTGAAATTGAGATAACGGTATTCTGGATGCCAGTTGGGAAACCGACTTTGATAATCTTAATCGTGTCCGCTTTGTGGAAGCGGATTTCGCGAAGGCTGACGCGGTAACTTCCTTCGGTTCGCATCAGGAAAGCCATCGAGAATACGCAAGAAAGGAACTGGCTGAATACAGTTGCAATTGCAGCACCAGCAATTCCCATGTTCATATATGCGACGAGCAAGATGTCCAGTACGATATTGGTAACTGAGGCGATGGCAAGGTAACGTAGCGCACGACCGGAATTGCCGACCGCATTGAGGATACCTGTTGCCATGTTGTAAAGAACCGTGAAAATAGTACCGGCAAAATATATTTTGAGGTATGTATTCGATTGCGGAAGCACACTCGCTGGCGTATTCATCGCGAGCAGTAATGGTTTGCTGGCGAGTACACCACCGATGCTCATAATTACGCCGAGCAGAAGTGCAATGGCGAGTGCAGTGTGAACCGAACGATGGACGCCTTTGTGGTCCTGTGCACCGAGGTATTGCGAGACAATGACGCCTGCGCCGACAGATGCACCTTGTGCGAAGGAAACGATGAGAAATATTAGGTTTCCGCTGCTTCCGACTGCAGCGAGCGCATCTGTTCCGACACAATTGCCGACGATAATCGAGTCGAATGTGCTATACAGTTGTTGTAATAAATTTCCAAGAACAAGCGGTATGGCGAACACGATGAGTTCACGAAGGATGTTTCCTTCGGTCATCAAGTGGACGCTGTCTTTATGGTTAGATTCCATGTATGTAATCCTTTCTATTCAATCAATCTATATTAATCTAACACGATTTGTAAGGGTTGTCCAATGAGCATGGCAATCATGTACTGAAGGGCAACTTCGTCTTCGCTATACTGTAGCCATGAACCGAAGAATGCTTTTACTGTACACAGGAATGTTAATTACGGGAATAATAGCAGGATACTTATGTTGGGAGAAAAGTCGCGTGCTCGAAGGGATTATGCTGCTGGCTACCGTGGCAGGATCCTTCACCAAGTTGCATCAGCAAGTGGGAAAGAATTACGGCCTCGAATGGAGTCAGCTCCAAATGATGATGGCGATGCTCGTACTGGGTTTCTTGCTATTTTCTATGCATTATAACCACCTTTATGTGGATGAAGAAATGTGTCAGAAGGATAATACCTCTGCATCCACGGTAACGGTACTCGAGCGGCATAAATACGATGACCATGCCGCTTATGTTGGAGAAGGGGAATTCACTTCGGGTAAAAGAAAAATTATTTTTAACGACTATTCCGAGAATCGGAAAAATCTCGTCGTAGGCACTATCGTAAAAATCTCTGGAGAACTTCGCATACCAGAGGGACAGCGGAATCCGGGCAGTTTCAATTATCAGTTATATCTCAAAAGCCGAAATATCAGCTATACGATGACAGCGAAGGGCATTCAGCAAATCGGAATGTCTATGCGTATGCATCATCGGTTCGATCGATGGTTAGATGGGAAGAAGGAGAGCTTTCTGAAACGGTTTGACGTGGATTTGGAAGCGTGCGGATTCTTGAACGGGGTTCTATTCGGTGAGCGGAGTGAATTGGATGATGGAATCTATCAAGAGTTTTCGGAAAATGGGACGGCGCACATTTTGGCGGTGAGCGGTTTGCACGTTGGATTCCTGATTACGCTTCTGAATATGCTGGCTCGCCAGCGGAAGTATTGGAAGGTGACAGCAAGTATTTTTGTCGTGCTTCTGATGTATGGAGAGATTACTGGATGGAGTCCGTCGACGCTTCGTGCGGTACTGATTGCAATCCTGTCGATGAGCGGAATGTACCTTCGACGTAGTTTTGACCTGACAACGGGGACAGCGGCTGCGGCAATGGCGGTGCTTCTTGTTCGGCCGTACCAACTTTTCCAGACGGGATTTATCATGTCCTATTTGGCAATTCTTGGAATGGCATTCCTTACGAAACCGCTTGCACATTTCGTTGGTGAATTTCTGGCATCGCTTCTTTCGATTCAAATCGTGATGATTCCGTTTCAGATATACTGTTTCCATCGATTCAATCCGCTGACACTGGCAATTAATATTCCAATTATATTCCTCGCGTCGATTCTGGTTCCCTGTGGCGTAGTAATGTTCTTTGTTTCGAATCTCATTTCGCTGCCCACTTTTTCCGTGGAATGTCTTATATTGATGACGAAACTTCTAATCAAAGCGAATCATTTTCTGTACATGAAGGGTGGATTCAGTGCGTTAATTCCATCGGTTGGGGCAGCTGCGTTGATTATATTTTATCTGCTTCTCCTGTTTGTGAATTCGGAATGGTGTCGCGTGATGGTGATACGCAAAGACTTCCGCAGTATAGGACGAACGCTGATCAATCTCTTGTTGCCAGCAATGATTCTTGTGCTAGGATTTCGGAATCCTTTCTCGAATGATGGTGTGGTTTTCGTCGACGTTGGACAAGGTGCAGGTGTGCATCTTCGAACCAGCGGGAAGAACCTATTAATTGATGGGGGAGGAAATGCGAATTACAGCGTCGGGGAGAAAGTCCTCTTGCCGTATTTTCTCGGAAACGGGATCACGTCGTTGGACCTTGCGATTTGTACCCATCTTCACATGGATCATTTCAAAGGTGTTCAAGAGCTCTCGGAAATGTTTCCGATTCAATCATTTGCGGTGCCTTCTGCTTATCGGGGGCTTTCGGAAACACCGACAAAATCGAAATTCTTTGCCGCTGGCGATGTCCTTCGGATTTCCGATGATTTATCCATTACAGTTCTTTGGCCAATCGACGATGGTAAAAGCAGAGAAACTACGGATTCAGAGAATATCGACGAAAATGAGCTGACTGGAATATACCGAATTGAATATCGTGGCGTACGAATATTGGTGACGGGTGACATTCTTGAGGATGGTGAATCAGATATGTTACAATAC
>CAVFWT010000078.1:0-8328 GCA_963626305.1 bacterium
TTACAATACTACGCGGGAACGGACGAGCTGAAGTGCGATGTCCTGAATGTCGCGCATCATGGAAGTAAAAGCAGTAGTAGCGAAGCCTTCCTTGATGCTGTCAACCCACGAATTGCAGTGATACAGGTAGGAAGCCGAAACTTATATGGCCATCCACATGCCGATACGCTTACGAAACTCAAAGCACGAAACATCACTATATATCGAACGGATCAGAACGGGGCAATTGGCTTTGATATACGAAAAAATAGAATAAAAGTAGATAGGATGATTGAATAGATGACCTATAAAGATTTCGTCAAAAATTTAAAACATAATATGTTCCATAACGTCATCGTCTTGTATGGAAAAGAGAATTACCTAATCAACTGGGCAAAAGACGAGTTATGCAAGAAGTATGCCGAATGTCGCGAGAACATAACGGATCTCGCCGGCGAGGAGACGAGTATCCCAGAAGTAATCAGCATGGCTTCTACGCCATCGATGTTCGGTGGGCAGCGCGTAATTCTGGTACGCAACTTGCCCTGGCTGATTCAGAAATTAACCAAAGAAGAACAAACGTTAATTGATACAGAGGGAAAGCTTCTGTTAGATTTTGCGGAACGAACCGATCCGATGGGATATCTCGTATTTACAATTGACTCCAAGTACGTGGATAAGACAAACGCATTCAAAAAGAAATTAATTACTGCAGCATCTTCTTACGACATGGATACGTTGACCCGGCCGGAACTAATTGGTTTCATCGGAAAGCGCGTCAAAGATGCGAATAAAATCATGACTTCACGTCAATTGAATCAGCTGATTGATGCGACGGGATATCTGAACAAAGATAGCGAATATCGACTGGATGATCTTCAAAATGATTTGGATAAAATCTTTGCTTCCGGCGATGGCGAGAATATTGCCGATGAAGAAATTGAAGATCTCGTAGCTGGCGATTCGGATAAGTATATCTTTACTCTAATAGATGCGCTTCTTCGCCAGGACCGCAAGAAGGCGATGACAATGCTGCAGCACACTTTTGCATCATCGGATTCTGCAGAGGGAGAAGCGTTGAAACTAACGGGTTTGCTGACTTCTCAGCTGGAGATGATGTACGATGCGCTTACTATGGAAGAGAATGGAATTTCCATGAGTGCGATGATAAAGGCATTAGGTGTGAACAAGTATCGCTTTGAAAAGGCATACAAAGCGGCTCGAAGATATCCGATGGACCGCATGAAAGAGCTTCTCATTACGTTGTATAACTGTGATCGCGATCTCAAATTCGGCAATCTGGATGCGGCACAATCGTTAGAAATGTTCATTCTTCATGTCTAGCGGATTCCTGAGCACTTCACTTCTTGAAGAATCGCGTATAATTCGCCATTGTACATATATTACTGTTACATGTACCGCTTCACTATAATGTAACAATTGAAATTACAACAAAACTCTGTTAAGATAAATCCAGAAAAGAGGTGTAGAAGGTGCAAATTTCAAGCAGATTTACAATTGCAATACATATGTTCGCCTGCATCGATACCTTCTCGGATCAGAAGATGACGAGTGATTTCATGGCAAGCAGTATCGGAACCAATCCGGTTATCGTGCGAAAAATACTGCAGCAGCTCAAGGCTGCCGATTTGATAGAAGTGGCGAGAGGAACGGGTGGTGTGAGCATCAAAAAAACGCTGGATCAGATTACGTTCCTCGATGTCTACCGAGCAGTAGAGTGTGCACCGGAAGAACAATTATTCCACTTCCACGAGAATCCGAATCAACAATGTCCAGTGGGAAAAAACATTCACCGCGTATTAGATAATCGACTACTGGAAGTCCAGAAGGCGATGGAGGATAAGCTTGCCGAGATGACACTGGCGGATGTGAAGAAAGATATTGCGCACTATATGAACGATGAGAAATAATTGTTGTAATCATCGTAAATCTATTACAATTTAAATTTATTTTTATCAGAAATAGGTAATGCAAAATTTAATAATTCATGAGAGACAAGCGTTTTCCGTACAAGACGGAGAACGCTTTTTCTATGGAATGAATCGTGCAGAAAAAATTAAGAAAATTTTGGTGTAACAAAAAATATTACAAATGTTTCGATGTAACTATTGACATTACAACAAGAAAATAGTATATTCTGAATTAGAAGTTGTAACAAAGAAAGTTACAACGAACTTATAATAAAATTATTCGAATGTACTTAAAGGAGGTACTCAGAATGCAGAAGATCGTTGAATTTTTCAAACAGAATCCGGTACAGTATTTAGCTACAGTTGGAAGAGATGGTAAGGCAAAGTGCCGTCCATTTATGTTCTGCTTCGAACAGGATGGAAAGCTGTGGTTCTGCACCAATAACACGAAGGAAGTTTACAAGGATATGCAGGAAAATCCAGAAATCGAAGTATCGGTTTCTTCTCCGGAATACGCATGGGTTCGTCTGCACGGAAAGGCTGTTTTCGAGAATAATATGAGTGTCAAAGAAGGCTGCATGAATATTCCAATCATCCAGGGACAGTATGGAACCGCAGATAATCCGATTCTAGAAGTGTTCTACATTGAGAATCCACATGGTGTAATTGCGGACTTCTCCGGAAATCCTCCATATGAATTCTAATGAATCCGAATTATGTTAGAATGGGTTCCGCAGGGCAAGCTCTTGCGGAACCTTTTGCTTGATACTAGTCAACACTTGATTAGGAGAGGTTAAAATGATCTTTAAGAATAACAGCAGGAAGCATGTAGATTGGAACCGTTTCTTGTGCGGAACGCCATCTTGTGATTACGTATTTCAGAATACACCCTATGAAACTAAGATTAGCAACGCGGCAGAAATGATTCAAAATGCGGATTACATTATCATTGGTGCAGGTGCGGGTGCATCTACAGCAGCAGGAATTCGAATGGACGGAGCGCGTTTTACCGACAATTTCGGCGACTTCATCGAGCGGTATGGAAGCCCATATATGACGGATATGTACACCGCTGGTTTCTATCCGTTTCCTTCGGAAGAGGAGAAGTGGGGGTTCTGGTCGAAATCTGCATTAATGAATCAGTGCGATTTGCCGGCATTGCCGTTTTATACGCAGCTTTATGATACAATCAAAGACAAAGACTACTTCGTTCTCACGACGAATGTAGATTCGCAGTTTGAGAAAGCAGGCTTTGATTCCAAAAGAATATTTGCCACACAAGGAGATTACGGGCGGATTCAGTGCCGTAACGCGTGCCATCCGAAGACATACAATGCGGAAGGCCTTTTCCGAGAGATGGATGCCATGCGGAAAAATTGTGAGATTCCATCAATGTTAGTACCACGTTGTCCGGTTTGTGGCGGACGGATGGAAATGAATCTCCGCAGTGATGGTTACTTCGTGGAAGATGAAACATGGCATGAAGCTGCTGACCGATACGCTGATTTCCTGGAGCGAGTGAAAGGGAAGAATGTAGTCCTCCTCGAGTTAGGCGTCGGCTTTAATACGCCGATTATTATTCGGTTTCCTTTTGAAAAGATGGTCCATGAGAACGCCTCCTATCACTTGATTCGATTGAATCGAGATGAAGCGGTTGTTCCGAGAAATTTCGGTGAGCGCGCAATCGGAATTGGGGGAGACATGGCGAAGGCGATGGCGGATATTCAATCGAAATTATAAGAAAGTGGAGAAATCAACGATGACACAAGAAGAGAGAAGAGTATATCTGATTCAATATCTCCTCAAAGAAGATTTGAAATACCGCAAGCAGCCGATTCCGGAAAGCAAAGAAGGTCAAGAGAGACTCCTGCGCACGCTGATGAATCTCCGTGTGCCGAAGCCAATCAAATCAGAGTTCCTAAAGATTCAGGATGAATATCTTACTGAGCGTAATAAAGAGCGCGGCATTGTAGATATTGAAGATTTGAAACCCGTGGAGTCAGATTCTCGCCTCTACATCTGGCAAGGGGATATCACGATGCTAAAGTGCGATGCAATCGTGAATGCTTGCAATTCTCAGATGCTGGGATGCTTCTCACCAATGCATGGTTGTATTGATAATTTCATCCACACTTACGCTGGCATCGAGCTAAGACTCAAGATGTACGAAATCATGTCAGAACAGGGACACGCTGAAGAAACTGGCAAAGCGAAGATCACTTCTGCTTACAATCTTCCTGCGAAATATGTCTTGCACACCGTCGGCCCAATTATTCAGCGAATGGTATCGAAAGAAGATGAAGAACTCCTTGCAAGCTGCTACCGAGAATGCTTGAAACTCGCTGCAGATACGGAGACGAAGTCCGTTGCTTTCTGCTGTTTGTCGACAGGCGTATTCCGTTTCCCACAGCAGCGCGCAGCAGAAATTGCAACACAGACCGTGCGAGAATTTCTTGATAGCGATAATCGAATGGAGAAAGTGATTTTCAACGTATTCAAAGATCGAGATTTGCAAATCTATCAGAACTTATTATCAAAATAATTATCATAAAACAACTAAAAAACGGCAGCAGATTATTCTGCTGCCATTTTCAATTCTTTCGCTGCTTCGATTGCACTTGCACTGTTCGGATCGCCACTGATCATTCCTGCCAGCATGTGAATCTTACCGTCGTCATTGAGTCGAACGATGTCTGTGTGGGTCGATGAATCAGAGAGATTCTTCTGGATCTGGAAGTTTGCATTGCCGTAAGCGGCAATCTGCGGAAGATGAGTGATACAGAGAATTTGATGGTGCTCTGCGATTTCTCGCATCTTCTTTCCAACTACCAGTGCAGTGCGGCCGCTGATTCCGGTGTCAATCTCATCGAAAATCATGGTTTCTACGGCATCGTTGTCGCCGATGATATGCTTGAAAGCCAGCATGATACGTGAAATTTCACCGCCGGATGCAATCTTGGAAAGGGGACGAAGCGGTTCGCCTGGATTGGTCGAAATCATGTATTCCATGCTGTCGTATCCCAGTGGGCCGATTTCATCCAGTTTCTTAATTTCAATTTCGAATTCAGAATTCGCAAATGCTAAGTCCTGAAGTTCTTTGGAGAGCGCTGCCTGCAACTTCTCCGCGTTCTTCTGGCGAAGAGCACTGACAACATCCGCTTGATTTCGAAGTTCTTCATAAGCAGCATCCATTGCATTTTTCCGCAGCTCCATCTCGATATCGAAGTTATCAATGAGCTGGAGCTTCTCTGCCATTTCTTCTCCATAAGCGATAATCTCCGGAACGGAACGCTTGTATTTGCGTTTCGCATCCTCGATGATGCTGAGCCGTTCGGAAGTGCGGTCAATATCCGCATCGGAGTAATTCATGGATTCCCGAAGATTTCGCAAGCTGTCGGAAATGTCCGCAATTGCGTAATAATGTTCGTTGAGTTCCTGCACTTGTTTCTCGAAGTCCTCACTGAGAGAGGCGATTCCTTGCAAACTGTTGATCGCTGTCTGAAGGTTCGAGAGCACTGCGGTATCATCTTCATAGATTCGCTGATACGCTTCATTCACGGAAGAGAAAATCTTCTCGCTGTTCTTCATGAGTTCAAGCTCTTCACGGAGCTCCTCGTCTTCACCTTCGTAGAGGTTCAGATTCTGGATGTATTCCGACTCGAAGCGGAAGAAGTCCTGCTGACGAAGCGAATCTTGTTCTTGCTTCTGGAGATCCATATATGCCTTACGGCATGCAGAATATTCGTCGTATCGCTGACGGAGAGTCTCCAATTCTGGTTTTAGCTCCCGCTGAGCGAACTGATCCGTAATCTGTAAGTGGTTCTGCGGATCCAGGATGACTTGATTGTCATATTGTCCGTGGATGTCTACGAAGGATTTACAGAACTCGCGGAGCTGAGCCAGCGTCACCATCTCGCCATTTAACTTCGAGATGCTTTTGCCCGAAGCCAGGAGCTCGCGGACGATGATGACATCTTCACCTTCGAGTGTGCCGGCAATCTGGATAACGGCTTTGCTCGTTCCACTTCGAACCATAGAAATATCGGCACGGCCACCGAGTGCCGTGCTGATGGCTTCGACGAGGACCGATTTACCAGCACCAGTCTCACCGGTGATGATGTTGAGCCCTTCTTCCAGGTCGAAAGATAAATGTTCAATTGTCGCAAAGTTGTCGATGACAATTCGGTTAAGCATTCGTATCCCTCTTGGCAATCATATTGTTCAGGAAATCCAGGATGCCCTGGGCGTTCTTCTCGTCATCCACGATAATCAGCATCGTGTTGTCGCCGGCAATCGAACCGATGACGTGTTCAAGTTCCAAGCAGTCAATCGCTTCCGCTGCCGCGTTACCGCAGCCGGAAAGGGTCTTCACTACGATGAGGTTCCCCGAGTAGTGGGTGGAGATGATGGTCTCGCGAAAAATCTTGATGAAGCGTTCCGAAATCGGCTGTTCAGAATACTTACCGGTTGTATATTTATACCGTCCGCTGCTGGTGAGTGCCTTCACCAACTGGAGTTCTTTGATGTCTCTGGAAATCGTCGCTTGAGTCACCGAGAAGCCTTCCTGCTCGAGCAGGTATTGCAGCTGATCTTGGGTTTCTACGTCGTTCTTGGAGATGATTTCAAGAATCTTATTTTGTCTAGAATAGCGCATGGGCTACCTCCCTATCTAAAAGTAAGTAAATTATATCACAGTCGCCTTGGAATCGCATAAACATTTATTTTTATGCATATTTTTGATACACATAAAAGCGTACTTCCGTAGTCCCGTTCATTAGACAAAAGTACCATAATTTGTTAGAATACATGCAGGAGTGAAAACATGAGAATACTGGGAATTGACCCGGGATATGCCATCATGGGATATGGCATCCTGGATTACAATGGAAATCGTTTCCACACGGTGGATTACGGTTCGCTCGAGACGGACGCGCATACCCCGATGCCACAGAGGCTACTGCAGCTCTACGAGGGTCTGACGGAAGTCATCGAGAAGTACCAGCCGGAAGAGGCATCCATCGAGGAACTTTTTTTTAATAGCAATACGACGACAGCGATCAAAGTAGGGGAAGCCCGAGGGGTCGCTTTATTAGTGTGTGAGCAGCATGGACTGAGCGTTGCGGAATATACCCCGCTCCAGATTAAGCAGGCATTGGTCGGGTATGGACGCGCGGAGAAGAAACAGGTCCAGAACATGGTAAAAGTAATTCTCAACCTGCCGGAGGTTCCAAAACCTGATGACACTGCCGATGCGGTTGCAGCGGCGATATGCCATGCGCATTCCAGAAATCATCGCGTCATTCGGTAAGTGAGCAATCCGCGTATGGCGGTAGATAATCACACAAATCACGCACATCGGAATAATATAACGAATTAACAAAAGGGGATCACATGATTCGACACATCAAGGGACAATATTTATATTACGAGAGAGGCGCCATCATCGTGGAGACAGAGGGCGGAATCGGATTCCGTGTATCGGTTCCGGATACTTCGCCGGTACTCAACTCGCGCGAAGGTGACATTGTACAGCTACACACGTACATGCAGGTCAAGGAAGATGGCATGGCGTTGTTCGGGTTTGTCGACCGAGATTCGCTGGCACTTTTCGAACAGCTTCTCACTGTGAACAGCGTGGGACCGAAGGCTGCGCTTGCCATCATGTCCATCGGTACCGCGAATCAGATTAAGGCGTACATCGTCCACAAAGATGCCGCGTCTATTTCCAAAGCCAAGGGCATCGGCAAGAAGACAGCGGAGCGCATCATCATGGAACTCGCTGATAAGGTAAGTGCCGTTCCGATGGCAGACGAAGAATTTATCGCACCGGCATCATCCACAATATTCTCGGATGAGCGCAACAATGCGGTGCTGGCACTGACGACGCTCGGATACAGCAAGTCCGAAGCAGAAGAGGCAATCGGCCACGTAGCGGAAGATGACCTCACTGTCGAGGAATACATCAAGAAATCCCTGAAATACCTCATGTAAAATACAGAAAAGGAAGAATACGTTCTATGGAAGAACAGATTACATCGAGACAACTTCATCCGTCGGACCTCGACGGAGAGATGACGCTGAGACCACAGTACCTGAGCGAGTATTGCGGGCAGTCGGCGAACAAAGAGAATTTGTCCATCTACATTGAAGCGGCAAAGATGCGCGGAGAACCACTGGATCATGTGCTTTTCTATGGGCCACCGGGACTGGGTAAAACCACGCTCGCCGGTATCATTGCCAACGAGCTGGGCGTCGATATCAAAATTACTTCCGGCCCGGCAATCGGTAGAGCAGGAGATCTAGCGGCGATTCTCACGAACTTGAACGAAAATGATGTCTTATTTATCGATGAGATTCACCGCCTCAATCGTTCTGTCGAAGAAGTGCTATACTCTGCGATGGAGGACTACGCACTGGA
>CAVFWT010000079.1:0-8143 GCA_963626305.1 bacterium
GAAGAAAGCGGCAGAAGAAGCTGCAGCGGCAAAGAAGGCGGCAGAGAAGAAACCGGCTCCGAAGAAAGTAGAAGAGAAGCCTGTAGCGGAAAAGAAATCCGCAAAGAAGGCAGAAGAGAAGAAACCAGAGCAGAAACCGGAAGAGAAGAAAGAAGAATATGTAAACGCACCGAATAAGCCGATGCGTTTCAAGAAAATTTTTGATTCGACAAAGGCTCCGGAACCACAGAAGGAAAATTCTGCTCGTACTTCCGATGGTAAAAAGAAACGCGACGGCAAGAACGATCGCGGTGGCCGCAAAGATAAAGATTTCAAGAACAAGCGTGACGGCGGAAATGGAAACAACCGCAATGATCGTCCACGCAAGTCGACTGGAGAGGCAGCTCCTGTAGCCGCAGAACCAGTACGCAGCGGTAAGGGCAAGAGCAAGAAATTCTTTGATCACAAGGATAAGAACAATGATGATCGTAGAGAACGTCATGGAAAGTTCGGCCGTAACGAAGGAAACGGCGGCGGAAAGAATTCCCGTTACTTCGATGAGAATTCGCTGGAGAAACAGACTAAGCATCGGAAGAAGAAGGCTCCGAAGAATGTAGAGCCAGAAGTAGATATTGAAGAGCTTCTGCCAGAAGGCACCATTGCGGTAACTGTTCCGATTACGGTAGCCGGCCTTGCAGAACAGGCAGAAATTTCGGCAACATCCATCATCATGTCCCTGATGAAGATGGGAATCATGGCAACATTGAACCAGACCATCGATAAGGATGTGGTAGAAATGCTGGCCGAAGATCTCGGAATCAGCGTTGTCGTAACCGAGGAAGTAGAAGAGGAGCCAGAAGAAGGTCTGGATCTCCATGAGGATGCTGAAAGCGAACTCAAGTCCAGAGCTCCGATCATTACTGTAATGGGTCACGTTGACCATGGTAAGACATCCTTACTGGATGCAATTCGAAATACAAATGTTACTGCTGGTGAGTCCGGAGGTATTACGCAGCACATTGGTGCTTCGGAAGTTAATATCAATGGCAAGAAGATTGTATTCCTTGATACACCGGGACACGAGGCATTTACAACGATGCGTGCCCGCGGCGCTCAGATTACGGATATCGCCGTACTGGTTGTTGCTGCAGACGATAGCGTTAAGCCACAGACCATCGAATCGATTAGCCATGCAAAGGCTGCAAACGTTCCGATTATCGTAGCCATCAATAAGATGGATAAGCCAGGTGCAAATCCAGATAAAGTTAAAAAAGACTTGGCAGATAATGGAATTCTCGTCGAAGACTGGGGTGGTGATGTAATCAGCGTACCAGTATCGGCAAAGAAGGGAGAGGGAATCACAGATCTCCTAGAGATGATTCTGTTGCAGGCAGAAATGCTTGAACTGAAAGCAAATCCGGATCGTCTCGCGCTGGGTACCGTTATCGAAGCAAGACTGGATAAGGCGAGAGGTCCGATTGCTACACTGCTGGTTATGAACGGAACGCTGAAGACCGGTCAGAGTTTGGTTGCGGGAACATGCTCCGGTAAGATTCGTGTAATGACCAACTTCAAGGGTGACAAAATCCGCAAAGCCGGTCCGGCTACTGCCGTTGAAATCCTCGGACTTTCTGATGTTCCAATGGCTGGAGACTCCTTCAATGCAGTGAAGGATGACAAGGTCGCTCGTGAAATTGCGAATAGCCGTGCCGAGAAGATGCGTGAAGATGTTCTGGCGAAAAATGCCAGCATGACACTTGATAAGTTGTTCTCACAGATTCAGGAAGGCGAAACAAAGGAACTGAACCTGATCGTCAAAGCCGACGTACAGGGCTCGGTTGGCGCTATCATCTCCTCTTTGGAGAAACTCGATACTCCAGATGTTCGAATCAATGTGATTCACTCTGGTGTTGGTACAGTTAATGAATCCGACGTTCGTCTGGCAGAGACATCGAACGCAATCATCATCGGATTTAACGTTCGTCCAACAACTGCTGTTTCGAACCAGGCGCAGGATGCTGATGTTGAAATCCGTACATATCGTGTCATCTACGACATCATTGATGAAATCTCGGATGCAATGAAGGGCATGTTGGATCCAGAATATCGCGAAGAAATTCTGGGTAAGGCAGAAATCCGTGATACCTTCAAGGTACCGAACGTTGGAACCGTTGGTGGTGCTTACGTCACCGAGGGTAAGATTCAGAGAAACGCACAGATTCGTCTGGTGCGCGACGGAATCGTTATCCACGAAGGAACCATTTCTTCTCTGAAGAGATACAAGGACGATGCGAAGGAAGTTGCAACCGGTTACGAGTGCGGTCTTGGAATTGAGAACTACAACGATATCAAGCCAGGAGATACACTGGAATGCTTCACGATGGTAGAGGTTGAAAGAAAGTAATTATGGGCAAGAATCATCGTATCGGACGTGTGTCCGAAGAAATTAAGAAGAGTATCAGTAAGCTCTTGGTGAACGGCATCAAGGATCCACGCCTGAGCTCTCGAATCATCACTATTTCTGGTGTAGATGTAACTGCAGACGGAAGTTTTGCGACTGTCTACATCACACCACTTACATTGGCAGATGAGGATAAGGAACAGGTAAACCAAGAAGTGCTTGCCGGATTTAACCGCGCAAAAGGAACTTTCAAACAACAGATTGGCAAAGATATCAAGATGCGCCATGTTCCAGAATTGATTTTCAAAATCGACTCGTCCATGGACTATGGCCGTCATATCGATGCCCTAATCGATGAAATTCATAATGAGAACTAGAATGAATGATTCATACAAAGAGATAGCAAACAGAATTAAAGAATTTAATCAGATTTTGATTTTTTCGCATGTGAACATGGATGGCGATGCTTTGGGCTCGTCATCCGCTCTTTGCATTGCGCTAAGAAAACTGGGGAAGGATGCTTCCGTCCTGATTAGCGAACCGGTTCCGAAGAATCTCGATTTTCTAGCGAAAGATGTGGTTCTTCACGTAGATGATTTACCGGACGAATATGAACCAGGACTTTCGCTGATGCTCGATTGCTGTGGCCTTAAGCGAATTCCGGGCCGCGAAGAAGCGTTTGAATCCGCTCCGGTAAAAGCAGTGCTCGATCATCATGGTGTGACCGATGAACAGCTTGATTTCGATTTCGGCCGAATTGAGCCAGATTCTGCAGCTACGGGTGAAATGGTTGCCTTACTTATTCAGGAATTAGGCGTTCCAATGGATCTTGCAATTGCAGAGTCGCTTTTTGCAGCGATTACAACGGATACAGGGAATTTTCAGCATGCGAATACGACGCGTAGAACGCATCAAATTGCTGCATCGCTGTACGATGTGGAAGGCTTTAATTCTAAGAAAATCAGCAATCTGATTTACAATCGAAATTCCATCAATTCCATTCGGCTACATGCCATGGTGATGAATTCCATCACCATGTACGACGATGGAAGGGTAGCGATTGGCCGCGTAACGCAGAAGATGCTCGATGAAGCTGATTGTGATCTCAGTGAGTCGGAAGGCTTTGTTTCTGATATCATGAGCATCGACGGCGTAGAAGTTGGTTGCCTCCTCAAGGAGGCGGAACCAAGGAGAATTCGTTGCAGTTTGCGTTCGCGCTCAAAGATTAATGTCGCAAATGTCGCTCAAAGTCAGGGTGGTGGCGGTCACATCCTTGCGGCTGGTTGCCGAATTTCAAAGACCATTGAAGAAGCAGAAGCAATTATTTCGGATGCCATTCTGAAGCAAGTCGCACTGGATTCCGAATAGATGAGATAATAAAGATAAGGTGTGCTGTGAACATTGAAAATGGAATTTTAAATATTAATAAACCGCAGGATTGGACATCTCAAGACGTGGTAGCAAAACTGCGAGGAAGACTTCACATTCGCCGCGTCGGTCATACTGGAACATTGGATCCAATGGCGACCGGCGTTCTTCCGGTGTGCTTCGGTAAAGCGACTCGTATCATCGAATATTATGATGATGACTTTAAGACATATGAAGCCGAAATGAAGCTTGGGGTTGTCACGGACACACTGGATGTGACGGGGGAAGTGCTAGAGACGCATGATGTTTCCGCGTCGGAAACGGATGTGAAGAATGCCATTTCTGCTTTTAGCGGATGGATTACTCAGATTCCTCCGAAATATTCAGCGCTTAAGGTGAATGGAAAGCCACTTTACAAATACGCCCGGGAAGGCGTGGATGTCGAAATTAAGTCGCGTAAGATATATGTTTCTGACATTCGGATGCTTTCTGCTGACATGGAGAATGGGCTCGTGTCTTTTCGCGTGACATGCTCGAAGGGGACATATATTCGAACAATTTGCGACGACATCGGACGCGCACTGGGCTGCGGTGCGATGATGACTTCGCTTGTTCGGACGGCATCGGGTGCTTTTCATTTAAGTGATGCATTGGCGCTGAGTGATGTACTGAACATGTCTGATGAGGAACTCGAATCCCACATTCTTCCAATGGCAGATACGCTTACGCACCTGGGTGTTGCCCAGCTTAAGAATGTGAATTCGATTCCGTTCTACTACAATGGACGTGATATCGAAAGTGGATATTTCCGAATTCTAACGGAACCGAATGTTCCAGACGCTTTCCAAGAGACATCTCGCCTTGGTAATCGATATCGGGTAGTGGATCCAGATGGAAATTTCCTCGGAATATCCCGATTAGAAAATGAAATTTTATACCCAGAGAAGGTAATACGATAGATGAAAGTAATTCGCTCACTCGAAGATTATACAATTGAAAAAGGATCGGTGGTTGCGCTGGGAAATTTCGATGGAGTCCACATCGGACACCGCGAAATCCTGCTGAATGCCGTACGTAAAGCCCGGAAGAATGATTGTATTCCGGTCTGCTTTACGTTCTCCAATCACACGCGCAAGGAAGTGAGCTTGATTTGTACCGAAGAGGAGAAACTGGCACTTCTGGAATCGCTTGGAATCGAGGTCGTGCTGGAGATTCCATTTGACGAAACCATTCGAAATACGAGTGCGGAAGATTTCGTGGAACGGATTCTTTGGAACCAGCTTCATGCGAAGGCAATTTGCTGCGGATTTAATTTTCGATTTGGCAAATGTGCTGCGGGCGATGTGAAGCTGATGGAAGAAATGGGGAAGCACCTCGGTATGGAGGCACTGATTAGTGAACCGGTATATGTGGATGATCAAGTGGTAAGTTCCACTTTGGTCCGTAAGTTGATTACAGATGGCGATATGGAACGCGCGGCTGTCTGCCTTGGGAGAAATTTCTATTGCACAGGGGAAGTGGTTCACGGAGCGCAGCTCGGTGGCAAAATTGGCTTTCCAACTGCAAACGTGGTGTTCGAATCATATCGAATTGCACCGCCGAATGGTGTATATTACACACTGGTCAATGTTGATGGTACTCGTTACCCGGGCATTACAGATGTAGGCGTCAAACCAACAGTAGGCATCCATGAGAAATCCATCGAGACAAATATGTACGGATTCCATCAAGACTTATACGGAAAGAAGATTACGATTGAGTTCTTGAAATGGGAACGCCCGGAGAAACGATTTGAATCTGTGGAAATGCTTCGTTCCCAAATTCAACAAGATTACGAGAATGGGCAGAAGTACCATCAGGAACACGGGTATCTTCAAGCAGAATAAAGGATCGTCGCGATGCCAAATGTCGATATATTGAATTCAAATAAACAAATCACATGCCCAGAAGGTGCAAACCTTCTCGAAGTGCTTCGCCAAAATGATATTTGGCTGGATAGCCCTTGCGGAGGAAACGGCACGTGTGGAAAATGCAAAGTTCGCATCTTGTCGGTAGACAAACTTCGGGAAAACGCATTTGACAAGACTTTTGATTCTGATGAACTTCAAGCAACGTCACAAAGTGAAATTCGTCTCGCCTGCCAGACTACTGTATGCGGGGATATGGCAATTGAGCTTCTAGCTGACGAAGATTTCACATCAGTTCAGAATAATACCGTCGTACATGCGGAGTCTACAGAAAGTGTGCGAATCCATTATAAAGTCGATGCGGACTTTTCAAGTGATGCGTACGGAGTCGCAATTGATATCGGTACTACAACTGTCGTATGCCAATTAATCCATCTTCAGACGGGTGAACTGTACGGAACCGTTTCCGGATTAAACCCTCAGACTATTTTTGGCCTAGATGTCATTTCGAGAATTAGTTACGAGCAGACACATCCCGAATCGGGAATTCAAGAACTGCAGCAGTGCATTGTTCAGTCTCTCAATGCACTGATTTGCAAACTTTGCAACGAAAAGAAACTGAGTGTTAACGACATTCAGCGAATTGCCGTTGGTGCGAATTGCACGATGATTCACATGCTCCTCGGTGTGGATGCGACGTCAATTGGAAAGGCACCATTTCGTCCAGCCTTTACCGAAGCCCAGACTCTATGGGCGAAAGAAATCGGCATTGTGACGGAGAATGCGATGCTCTATTGCTTGCCATCCGTATCCGCTTACATCGGAGGTGACGTGGTAGCCGGTGCTTATATCTGTAATTTGCGAGAACGGACAGGAAACGTGCTGCTAATCGACATTGGTACCAACGGCGAACTGGTGCTCAGCCGAGATGGCGAAATGGTTTCCTGTTCGTGTGCAGCGGGCCCTGCATTGGAAGGCATGAATATCCGATCTGGAATGAGAGCAGAGACCGGCGCGATTCAGCGTGTCCAAATCTTGCCTACTGGCATAGAATTGAATGTTATCGGTGCTGCGAAGCCTCGCGGACTTTGTGGTAGCGGAATTCTCTCGGTGATAAAAGAATTTTTGCGCACCGGAATTCTGCGGAAGAGCGGAAAAATCGTCTCACCGGGGCGAATTTCGGAAGGAGATTATCGGAAAAAACTTCTATATCAAGAATCCGATGATACACTCTCGGTCATTTTAGATGTAGAGAATCCGGAACTTCGAGTTACCCAGAAAGATATCCGTCAGGTACAGCTTGCGAAGGGGGCTCTCCGTTCGGGGTTTGAGGCACTTCTGCAATATGCCGGAATTGACGCATCAGATCTTGATTGCGTATTTGTGGCTGGGCAGTTCGGATTCTACCTGACAGAATCCGAATTAATCGGAACCGGAATTCTTCCACCTGAAGTGCATGACCGAATTGAATACGTGGGGAATACATCGCTAGCAGGTGCGAAAGCCGCACTTTGTTCGCAGTCCGTGCGGGAAGTGCTTGAGAATCAGGCAAGCAACACCGCGTATTTGGAGCTCGCAGAACTTCCGAATTATCAAGAACTTCTAGCAGAATGTCTTGAATTTCCAAGTGAGAAAACGCTCGCCACATATGATTGGTTAGAATAAAGAACGATGAAAGAACAGCTTAGCCAAAAACAATCACAATTGAATCGAATTTCCGAGGAAGCTCTTCATACCGCGAAAGACCGAATTGTCGCTAACATGCGATTCTTGGATTCCGCGGTTTTTGCATTGAAAGATCATTTGCAGGAAGATGGAAAGTTACTATTTTGCACTGACGGTACGATGCTTTATTATTCTTCAGATTACGTGATTCATTGCTGCCGAGATGGCCTTAGTGAACTCGTTCACAACTATATGCACGTACTTCTGCATTGTATTTTCCATCATCAGGTAATCGGTGTGAAGGTTGACTTAAAATGCTGGAATATCGCTTCGGATATTGCTGTTGAAGCACTAATTCAGTCGTTTGACAGCGCTGTTTTCCGAAGTTCTTTGCAGCTGGAACGCGAGAAACTGGTGAATGAAATGCGTGTATCCGCTGGTGGAATTTCGGCAGAACGAATCTATCGGTACTTGATGGGGGCGAACCTTCCTAGTGCAGAGCTGGAAAGGTTTGAATCGGTATTTCATGTAGATGACCATTCTATTTGGTATGACACTTCCCCGAAATGGCAATTCTCTGAAGACGATTCCGAGCAAAGTAGGGATGATGGGGAGGACTCGGATGATTCCGAAGTGCAGAAAATAGAAACGCCCGACTGGGACCGCATTGCGCAGATGGTGAAGATTTCATTAGAGGCAGAGGAAATGGGATTGGAAGAAGGCGATTTCCTCTCTGCATTGAATGCGCGCACTCATAAGCACGTGGATTACAGTTCATTTTTGCGGAAGTTTGCGGTGCATCAGGAAAACCTCAAAGTAGATG
>CAVFWT010000080.1:0-7960 GCA_963626305.1 bacterium
GGATTTCCTGATTTTACCAGGGAGTAAAAATACAATCGGTGACCTCCAGTGGCTCCGAGCATGCGGACTGGCGGATTCGATTCTTGCGTTCGCACAGGAGAAACCGGTGATGGGAATTTGCGGTGGATATCAGATGCTCGGCGATTGGATTCACGATCCCGATGGAGTGGAAGAAGGCGGCAGCGTGAGCGGACTGGGATTGCTCCCAATTGAGACGACGCTTCAGCCGGCGAAACACCGAGAACAAGTGTCGGGAATCATCTGCCGAGACGGAATCAAGAGCGAATACCGTGGATATGAGATTCACGCCGGAGGAACTCGCGTATACGGTGGCGAAGCGTTTACGTGGCTCGGCAACGAGTCATTGAGCGATTCGCCAGCAGCGTGCGACAAAGTGAATGGCATTCGCCAAGGCAATGTCTATGGTACATATGTACACGGAATTTTCGACGAAGGGCGCATTGCGAGAGATATTGCGGAAGCACTCGCGGAACGTAAGCACGTGGAACTCCCCCCGGAAGATTCCGGGACATTCCGAGAAATTCGAGAAGAAGAATATGACAAGCTCGCGGATCTGGTACGTGAGAATCTCGACATGAAGCGAATCTATGAAATCCTGCGGGAAGCGAAGATCCAAGATTGCGTGAAAATGGAGAACGTAGAAAATCCATCTTCTGCTGAACCCCAAGATTGTAAGAGTACTGCAGACTCTATGATATATGTTGATTCAGCAAATTCCAAAGAAACAGAACGGAAGGACGAGGCCACTTCGAACTTCCACTTTGAGCACGTCCTCCCGGGCGATATTGAGAAGCGAAGCTTCCAGATTATCGGAGAAGAACTGGCAGAGCGAGGAATCGAGATTCCGGCAGAACAGGATCCCATCACGCGGCGAGTGATTCACACCACTGCGGATTTTGACTATGCAACGACGATGACCTATTCGAAAGATGCACTTCAAATTGCGGACCGCATTCTCCGTGCCGGTGGTGATATCGTCACCGATACGAACATGACGCGCTCTGGAATCAACAAGAAATTTCTAGAGAAGCTGGGCGGTCAGGCCCATTGCTTTATGGCAGACCCGGATGTGGCGCACGAAGCGAAGGAGCGTGGGGTCACTCGTGCGACGGTCAGTATGGAACGCGCGGCAAAACTGCCAGGTCCGGTAATCATTTCCGTCGGAAACGCACCGACTGCACTGATTTCACTCTGTGAAATCATGAAGAAGTACGATTGGCGACCAGGACTCGTCATCGGTGTGCCGGTTGGCTTTGTGAATGTAGTTCCAGCAAAAGAGATGATTATGGAATCGGGCGTGCCGTATATCGTGAATTGCGGTCGCAAAGGCGGCAGCAATGTCGCAGCAGCTATTTGCAATGCGCTGCTGTACCGCATCCGAGACGGAATCACCGATGGCATCGCGGAGAATCCAGCAAAAGATATTACGAAATAACACGAAATAACACCGAAAGGAGGACGCAATATGGCAGAGAAGCTGCGCAAAGGATTTACGACCGGAAGCTGCAGTGCAGCGGCGGCAAAAGCAGCGACGTATATGCTCCTTTCGGGTGGCCGCAAAGAATCTATCGAGATTGAGACACCGGGTTGCCAGATTTTTCGGACGGAAATCGTGGACATCACGCGTGGTGCGGATTGGGTGCAATGTGCTGTCGTCAAAGATGGTGGTGACGACCCGGATGTGACGACCGGCGTGCATGTAGTTGCTCTTGTAAAAGTAGATTCCTATGAACCGGAATTTTCGATGGATCCATTGAAAATCTCGAATTCACCGAAATCAGCGGACTTATCCGAGATGCGTTCCCCATTGGAATCGAATGTGCAGATTATCATCGATGGAGGCGAAGGTGTTGGAAAAGTAACATTGCCTGGCTTAGATCAGCCAGTTGGTAATGCTGCTATCAACCGCGTTCCGCGGCAGATGATTGCCAAAGAGGTGGCGGAAGTCGCAGACTTGATGGATTTCCGCGGAACGCTTCAGGTAACGATTTCTGTTCCCGAAGGTGAAGAAATCGCTCAGAAGACATTCAATCCACGGCTTGGAATTCAAGGTGGAATCTCGATTCTTGGAACGACAGGAATCGTCGAGCCGATGAGTACCCAAGCGATTCTGGACACTATCCGCGTGGAACTGTCTCAGCGTAAGGCTATGGGAAATTCCATCGTTGCGGTTGCACCGGGAAACTACGGCATTCACTTCATGCAAGATACATACGGATATGACCTCGATGCTAGTGTGAAGTGCAGCAATTTTATTGGGGATACCATTGACATAGCGAAGGAACTCGAGTTCCAGGGCATGCTTCTCACCGGTCATATTGGCAAGCTCATCAAAGTCAGCGGTGGCATGATGAATACCCACTCCAAAGAAGGCGATGGGCGAATGGAACTCTTAGCGTCGGCGCTGCTAAGAGCGGGAGGCGATGCGGATACCGCTCGAAGAGTCCTCGGCTGTGCGGTGACCGAAGAGGCACTTCGCGTTATCGAGCAGGAGTCCCAAGCTTTGCTTCATCGGACAATGGCAGCGGTCATAGATAGGATCTGCTTTTATCTTCGGAAGAGAGCGGGAGAAGAACTGGATATTGAATGTATCGTCTACTCGATGGATTTTGGACTTCTCGGTGCGTCAGCAGGAGCAGAGGAAATGCTCCGAGCCATACAGAAGTAGACAGCGCGAATGAGAAATGCGGTGGAATATAATCCGCTGATTGTTATAACAGTAAGAACGAGAGGGAGAAGAATGATATATTTTGTCGGTGCCGGATGTGGTGCAGCGGATCTGATAACCATGCGGGGAATGCGGCTTATCGAGGATGCCGATGTGCTGATTTACGCGGGATCGCTGGTCAATCCGGAATTGCTTCAATATACTCGCAAAGACTGCGTGATATATAACAGCGCCAAAATGACACTGGAGGAAGTTATCGATGTGATGGTGCGTGCAGATGCGGATGGACACACCGTAGTGCGCCTGCACACTGGAGAACCGAGCATCTACGGTGCCGTACAGGAACAGATGCGAGCGCTTGATGCGAGGGAAGTCGCTTACGAGAGCTGTCCGGGTGTCAGTGCGTGCTTCGGGGCAGCGGCTTCGCTGAATCTTGAATTCACGCAGCCGGATGTATCCCAGTCACTCATCATCACACGAATGGAAGGTCGCACGAGTGTTCCGGCGAAAGAGCAAATTGAACTCCTTGCGTCGCACGGAACGAGCATGGCAATCTACCTTAGCACGGGGATGCTCGAAGAACTTTCGCGGCGCCTGATAGATGGTGGCTATTCACCAGACACGCCAGCGGCAATCGTCTACAAAGCCAGCTGGCCGGAGGAACAGAAATATCGCTGCACCGTGGCGACCTTGCCGACGATTGCGGCAGAACACAATATTCGAAACCTCGCTGTCATTCTGGTGGGGGATGCACTCGGCAAAACTGGTTACGCAGATTCGAGACTCTATGCTCCGGATTTCGAGACGGCATTTCGCAAGGCTTCTCATAATGTCCCTTCGACTCATGATGCAGTACAATCCGTCCCACCAACTCGTGTGGGTAAAAGAATCCTTCGCGTGGCAACCTTCACCGACTCGGGGAAGAAGGTTGCAGAACGCATTAGCC
Organism: bacterium; assembly: GCA_963626305.1. Taxonomy (GTDB): domain Bacteria; phylum Bacillota; class Clostridia; order Peptostreptococcales; family Anaerovoracaceae; genus Mogibacterium_A. Next base: position 3,636 of record CAVFWT010000080.1, read on the forward strand.
ATCACCTGAAGAATTACATCTTAGAATATCGCGATTCGGATGAACCGCTTCAGCAGTGGGTGGAAGATTCCTTCCGATTGCGTCAGCCGATTCTGTTCGTGTCGGCAACTGGAATTGCGGTACGTGCAATCGCTCCCTATGTGGTGGATAAGTTCAGCGACAGCCCAGTGATTGTTGCTGACGACCAGGCGAATAACGTCATATCATTGCTCTCCGGACACATGGGTGGAGCGAATGAACTAACAAAAGAAATCGCTTCAATTCTATCGGCACACGCGGTAGTCACGACAGCAACCGATGTGAATGGCAAATTTTCCATCGATGATTTTGCGAGGCGAAATGGACTTAGAATTCTGAATCGTGAATTGATGCCCGAACTGGCACAGCGAATTCTTCGTGGCGAACAGCTTCGAGTGTGCTGTGATGCAGATGCAACATTCAAAGGAACGATGCCGAGTGAACTGGCATGGAGTGAGGAAGATGTAGTGTTCCCTGCGGATGCAATAGTAGCCTCCTGTGCAATGGCAAGTTCAGACGTAGATGTGGAAATCCGCTCGGATGATTTTCGGAATCCGAAAGCACTCCACCTGAGACCGAAGAATCTAGTGATTGGGATGGGATGCAAGAAGAATACTTCCTTCAGGAATCTGTATGTGTTCTTACAAGAATTGCTTCAATCGAATCATTTGGAGGTGGCAGATATCGCTGCCATCGCTACAGCAGATATTAAAGCGGAAGAAAGAGGGGTCATTCAGCTTGCTCAGTACCTGCGAGTACCACTGCATCTGTATTCGGCGGAGCAATTACAAGCTGTCCCTGGGGAATTTCCGGAATCAAATTTTGTGAAGAATACAGTTGGGGTTGGAAATGTATGCCAGCGTGCTGCGGTACTGGAAAGTGGCGAAGCCGGAACTCTTCTAGTAGAGAAAGTGGCGAAGAACGGAATGACAGCGGCAATTGCTAAGCGAAGAAGCTGGAATTTCGAGTGGTAGCGAGGTAAATGTATGGCGGGAAAAATATTTGTAATCGGAATTGGTCCTGGTTCTCCGGCGATGATGAGCGGAGAAGCAAAATCATATATCGAGGAAAGCGATATTATTGTCGGGTATACGCTGTATGTAGATCTGATTCGGGGAGCGTATCCGGAGAAACCTGTTTTTACCACGGGAATGCGAAGCGAAATCGAACGCTGCCGGAAGTGTTATGAGCTCGCGGAAGAAGGAAAGAACGTAGCCCTGGTGTGCAGCGGTGATGCCGGCGTGTATGGAATGGCTTCACCCGTTCTGGAATTGGGAGAAGAATTCCCGGATATCGAGGTGCAAGTGGTGCCGGGAATTACCGCTGCGAATAGCGGCGCGGCAATGCTGGGAGCACCGCTGAATCACGATTACTGCCTCATTTCGCTGAGCGATTTGCTTACGCCGTGGAGTGTCATCGAACGGCGAATTCGAAGCGCTGTGCAGGGTGATTTTGTGGTGGCAGTTTATAATCCATCCAGCAAGAAACGCGCAGATTACCTGCAACGCATGGTGGATATCATGCTGGATGCAGGTGCGAATCCGGAACGTGCGTGTGGCTATGTGGAGAATATAGGGCGCAGCGGAACGAAAGCGGTTACGTGCACACTAGCAGAACTTCGCGATGCGAAGGTCAACATGTTCACGACGGTGTTCGTCGGGAATTCGAGAACATATATCAGAGAGGGCAAGATGATTACCCCGAGAGGGTATGAACTGTAAGGAGCGAAAGTGAAGAAAGTAATAATTTACGGGGGTACAACCGAAGGACGTCAGCTCGCGGAACACTTAGCAAAAGCGAAAATTCGATGCTTGGTATTTGTTGCGACCGATTACGGCGAAGAGATGATGAGCGTTCCAGATCCCTACATTCGAGTGCATTCCGGCCGCCTGACATCACGGCAGATGTCGGAGTATTATGACAAAGAGCATCCGGATGCGATTGTCGATGCGACGCATCCTTATGCCGAAGCGGTCAAGAGCAATATCCGTTCGAGCCGAGAAGGCCGTTGGTATTATCAGGAAATTCCATTCTTCCGAGTTCACCGCAAGGAGATATCGGAACGCGTGATGAACGCACGGTATTTCGATAGCGTGGAGGAATGTGTGGAAGCGCTGAAGAAGACCGATGACAAAATTTTTCTGACGACAGGGAGCAAGACACTTCCGTTATTCGCGGAAGATGAATCCTTGCGTGAACGACTGACAGTGCGTGTACTTCCGAGCATCGAAAGCCTGGAAATTTGTAAAAAATGTCAGATTCCAGGTAACCGGATCATCGCAATGCAGGGCCCATTTACGGTAGAAATGAACGAGCAGATGCTTAAGGCTGCTGATTCCGACATTATTGTACTCAAGGAAAGCGGAACTGTTGGTGGGGAAGAAACGCGAATTGCCGCAGCAGAGAAATTAGATGTGGATTGCTATATCATCTCGCGTCCGAAGGAGCAAATTGGTGCTCAGTCGCTCAAAGTGGTCGAAGCGAAATTGATGGAGCTGCTTGCGGAGGATGAAGAACCGGAAAAACCAGCAAACAATAAAGTGATGAAAGGCATCCCATATAACCTCGCGTCGAAACTGAAGGAAAATGTTCAATCATGGCCGAGAAGTGTTCGCTGGGAAGTTACGCTGATTGGAATCGGAATGGATTCCGAAGTTCACCTGACGAAGGAAGCCGAACGGGCGCTCCGAGAAGCGAATTTTCTCTTCGGTGCACCACGCATGATTGATACGGTGAGCGGTTTTGATCACACGAGAATGAAGTTTCCGTACTACACAGCGGATACAATTCTTGCGGTCATGTCTAATATCGAGAGAAAAACGAAGGTTTCCTTCCGCGTGAACCCCGACCCTGTTACAACCTTGCGAGCTGCAATCCTGTTCTCGGGAGACACGGGGTTCTACAGCGGTTGTACGAAAATATACAATGAATTCCAAAAGCATAATAACATCGAGGTCCGAATTCTCCCGGGTATTTCCTCCGTATCCGCGATGGCAGCCGCGTTCGGCGTCACCTGGCAGGATGCAGCACTGATGAGTGCGCATGGGATGGATGATCAGCATTGGATTCCGAAATTCCTCGATTTGGTGTGCCATCACCGAAAGACCATTTGCCTCACTTCGGGCGGTGATAATATTCGAATGATGGGGAAACTGCTTCAAGAGGAAGACGGTGAGTACCAGATTCGCATCGGATATAATCTGGGAAATCCCGATGAAAAACTATATACACTCACACTAGAGGAGTGCGAGAACTTCGACCGAGAAGGTCTGAGCACGGTTCTGGTGGAAAATCGCAGACCGAAGCCGAACCGGGTAACGCCGGGGTGGAGCGATGATGATTTTATCCGAGATAAAGTGCCGATGACGAAAGAAGAAATTCGAAGTTTATCGATTTGCAAGATGCGCCTCCCATCGGAAGGCGTTGTCTACGATATCGGCAGCGGCAGTGGTTCTGTCACTGCAGAAATTGCGGCGTTGTCACCGGACCTGACGGTTTACAGTATCGAAACAAAAGAAGATGCGGCATCATTGACGAAGAAAAACGTCGAACACCATCATTTGCATAACGTGGTTCTGGTGGAAGGGGAAGCACCGGATGTGCTGAAGAATCTTCCGACACCGACCCATGTATTCATCGGAGGAAGTGGCGGACATCTTCGAGAAATTCTGGCGTTCCTTCAGAACTGCCATTCGGAAATGCGCGTCGTGCTGAACGCCGTGAGCCTCGAGACGCTTGCAGAAATCACGCATCTGATGGAAAAGAATCACATCGATGCAGAGGTGTGCCAAGTATCGGTGAGCCGCAGTCGCCATCTAGGGGATTATCATCTAATGCATGCGCAGAATCCGGTCTTTATTGTATCGTTTGATTTGAAAGGAAATGAATGAACTGTCCGAGAATAGTAATCGCTGCGCCGTCCAGCGGTAGTGGCAAGACAACCGTGACATGTGCACTGTTAGAGGCGCTTCGCCAGAAAGGCGTTTCGCCGTGTGCGTTCAAGTGCGGACCAGATTATATCGATCCGATGTATCATCGCAACGTCATCGGAGTTCCATCGGGAAATCTGGATCTCTTCTTCACGGATGAGAAGATGACGCGAAGAATATTCTGCCAGGAGTGTTCCGGAGATGTGGCGGTCATCGAAGGGGTTATGGGGCTGTTCGACGGCCTGGGCGGAATCGAAGAGGAAGCGTCTACGTATCACCTCGCAAAGACCATCGATGCGCCGATTCTTCTCGTGGTTGATGCGAAAGGCGTCGGACGTTCTGTACTGGCGACCATCCGTGGCTTTATGGAATATGATA
>CAVFWT010000081.1:0-7772 GCA_963626305.1 bacterium
CCTATGCGGTGGTTTCTTACGAGACCGCATATCTCAAATGCCACTATCCACGCGAATTTATGGCAGCGTTGATGACCAGCGTGATGGGGCAGGCGCAGCACATTTCTGCCTATATTCGCAATTGCCGAGAGATGGACATCGAAGTTCTGCCACCGTCGGTACTGAAGAGTGGAATGAACTTTACAGTAGAAGGCGACAAGTTGAGATTCGGACTGGCAGGCATCAAGAATGTAGGAACGGGTATCGTCCAAGCAATTTTGGATGCCCGTCAAAGCAATCCGGAACCAGCGGACATCTACGAGTTCGTGGACGGAATCGATGCGAAGGAATTGAACCGTAAGGCAATTGAATCGCTGATTCAGGCGGGCGCGCTAGATGATATTAATCCGAATCGTGCAGTGATGATTGCCGTGTGTGACGAAGCGGTTGCTGCGGCACAGAAGCGTGCTCGGAATACCGAGAAGAATCAAATATCTTTTTTCCAGATGGATGAGAGTTTGGCGGAGGAAGTGCGGCGTTCTCCGGAACTTCCGAGAATTGCCAATTTCGAGAAAGATCAGCTGCTCGCGATGGAGAAAGAGATGCTCGGGGTATATCTCTCGGGGCATCCGCTGGATGATTACCGAGAACTCATTGAGAAGAATACGTCGGCAAGCGTGTCCGAGATTCTTGCCGATTCTATGATTGATATGGAAGGCATTCCGGAAGATATGCAGACGGTGCAGTCCTCATATGCGAAGTTCCACGATGGCGACCGCGTAATCATGGCGGGCATGCTCATCAGCGTGCGGACGTTGATTACGAGAAAGTCGCAGGAGATGGCAAGGGTGCAGCTTGAGGACTTTAGCGGAATTATCGACGGGATTATCTTCCCAAAGACTTATGAGAAGTTGCGCCATCTGGTGCAGCTCGATCAGATTGTGGCGGTAACGGGACGTCTTTCCATCAAGGAGGAGTCTGCACCAGAAATCTTGATTGATAACTTGACGGATATTCGAAAAATCGAGGAATTCGCCAAAGAGAGTCAGGACCGAGGCCGCTATCGCAATAATAACAGAAGCTTTGACAGTCACTCTTCGGAGGGGTATTATCAAGGTAGAAACAATTCGAACGGACGCGGAAATATCGCTAGGGACAATTACGGAAATCCGCGAAACGGAGCTTCGGGACAGCAAACAGGGGATAACTTGGTGAAGCTTCGTGTGCCGACCGAATACATCGAACGACTGGGCAGCCAGAAACAAGTTCTGGAGGAAATCATGAGCTTGCTTTCGACGAGTCCGGGCGAGCGAGATGTACTCGTATTTCTTCCTGGGGGCAGGAAGGTGCGGACTAGCCAGGAATTCCGAGTGGATTTCAGCAAGGAACTGGAACGGAAACTCAAGGATTTGCTGGGCAACGAAAATGTAAAAGGGTAACTACGAAAGGAGAACGAGATGAAGAAGATTGGTGTACTGACCAGTGGCGGAGATTCGCCGGGAATGAATGCGGCAGTGAGAGCGATAACCCGTTTCGGTATTGCGAGAGGTATGCGTGTGTACGGCATTTATCGCGGATATGAAGGTTTGATTGACGGAGATATTCAGGAACTGAATCGCCGTGATGTAGGGGATATCCTTCAGCGCGGTGGAACGATGTTGAAGACAGCACGCAGTGAACGTTTTATGACGGAAGAAGGTCGCCGGAAGGCACTGATGACCATTGAGACATTTGGACTCAACGCGATTATCGTCATTGGCGGAAATGGTTCTTTTGCCGGTGCACTGGAACTGTCTAAGCTCGGCGTTAACGTGATTTGCATCCCAGGCACAATTGATAATGACCTCGGATATACCGATATGACGATTGGATTTGATACCGCCGTAAACACGGTTCTTGAAGCCATCACTCGCGTGCGCGACACATCGTCTTCCCACGAGAGAACGACGGTTATCGAGGTTATGGGAAGACATTGCGGTGACATCGCGCTGTACGCTGGAATTGCTGGCGGTGCAGAGGCAGTTCTTCTTCCGGAAGAGCAGATGAGCGTCAAAGACGTGTGCCGTAAGATTATTGAAGGCAGCCATCAGGGCAAACAGCACAGCATCATCATCAAGGCCGAAGGATATCCGGTAGATTCACAGGAACTGGTAAAAGAAATTAGTGAACGTACAGGACGCCCGGTTCGTCTGGTCGTTCTGTCCTACTTGCAGCGTGGCGGTTCGCCGACATTGCAGGATCGTCTCTTGGCAACGCGCTGTGGTGACAAGGCCATCGAACTTCTGGAAGCAGGATTGAGCAACAAAGCAATCGGACAGATGGACGGACAGGTGATGGGATTTGATCTGGAACAGGCATTGGCGGAGAAAGGTCAGTTCGATCATCACATGTATGAGAACGTAGAAATTCTGAGTCAATAAGACTCGAATAATATTTTAGAAGAAGTATCGAGAGAATGAGCAAAAAGATAGTTTTATACACATCGAAACGCGGATCTACGAAACAATATGCGGAGTGGATTGCAGAGGATTTAAATTGCGAGGCCCACAGCCTAATGGACGTGGACCTCGCGACACTTTCGGAATACGATTTGATTGTTTATGGAGCGTGGCTTCGCGGAAGTGGAATCGTGGATTATGACAAGCTGGATCCGTATCTGGAAAGTTTGAAGAATCGCACGGTGCTTTTCGTGACGGGAATTTCGGAGTACAATCCAGCCAACTACCTTCAGATTTGCGAAATAAATTTCGACGGTCGGGAGAATATGGATCAGATGCAACTCTTCTTTTGCCCGGGGAAATATGACCCGGCGCAGGTCAAAGGCCTGGATCGCATGTTGATGGCAGTGGCAAAGCGCGTCCTCAAATCCGGGGAGACGGCAAGCGATAACGGTGCGGCTGCGCACATGATTCAGAATATCGATAACGGCGTGGATCTGGTGAACCGGAAATATACTGAGCCGATTCTGAAAGCAGCGAATAAAATTTTGAGTGAATAATTAGATGCGCATCGATACGGTGCGCATCTAATCATATCGGGATATTTTAAGCGCGAGTATGAGGGGTAAGCCGTGGAGAGAAAAATTCTACATTGCGATATGAATAGTTTCTTTGCTTCGGTGGAACTTCTGGACTATCCGGAGCTTCGGGATGTGCCGGTTGCGGTTGCGGGAAATCCGGAGCAGCGACACGGAATTATTCTGGCGAAGAATGAAGCGGCAAAGAAGTTCGGCGTAGTGACGGCAGAGACCATTCAGCAGGCGCTTCGGAAATGCCCGAATTTGAAGTTCTTGCCGCCGCATCACGACAAATATTCTCATTACAGTAAGCTCCTAAATGAAATTTACCGTTCGTATACAGACCTCGTGGAGCCTTTCAGTATCGATGAATCATGGCTCGATGTGACGGGAAGCGAGAAACTCTTCGGAACGGCAGAGCACATTGCCGATGAAATCCGTCAGCGTGTGCGTGAGACGTACGGACTGACCCTATCGGTTGGCGTCTCGTATAACAAGATCTTTGCGAAGATGGGTTCGGAATACAAGAAGCCAGATGCGACAACTGTAATTACTGAAGAGAATTACCGAGAACTTCTGTGGCCGCAGCCGGTGGAAGATTTCTTCTATGTGGGACATGCAACTGCGGAGAAAATGCGAAAGATCCACATCTACACCATCGGCGAACTCGCACAGGCAGATCCGAAATTCCTGAAGCGGGCTTTTGGTTCGCATGGCGAGGATTTGCATCGTTATGCAAACGGATGGGATGACTCTCCGGTTCGTCGCTGGGGGGATTGGGAAGATGTGAAATCCGTGGGGCATGGCGTTACCTTCCGCCGTAACCTTCGTGGGCGAGATGATGTCGCACAAGCCGTAACGGAACTGTCCGACTGGGTGAGTTCGAGACTGCGCCTGTACGAGATGAAGGCCTATGGTGTTAAGGTAGAGATTACGACACCGAACTTTCGGCGTGTATCGAAGCAAAGGCGTTACGAACGGTCTTTTGTTACCGCGCAGCAAATCCGCCGTGCAGCGATGGAACTGGTCGAAGAGATGGGATTCATGAATCAGGAAATTCGTTTGCTGACGATAACGGCAATCCATCTGGTGAGAAGTGATGCTCCCGAGCAGTTGTCAATCTTCGACTTAGCGGTGTCGGATGCGGATGAAAGCACTTCGGGTAAAAGCACGAAATGTCTGTCAAACAATTCGGATGAGGCAAATGATGGCAACAATGCTTCCTGCGTCGCCGATGATCCAATCCAATCTGCTATAACCGCAAAACAAGAAGAGAGAATCGAGCGAACCATGGATCAGATTCGAGAGAAGTTTGGAAATTCATCGATTGGGTTTGCGCACACGATTGGAAATGATTTAGGGTTGGAGAACCGGAAGAAGAAATAAGAATAAAATTTACTTTTAGATGAGAAGAGCTCGACGTGCAATTCTCCACATATTACAGAACTTATTCTAATATTCTGACTGTTCGAACATGATTATCCTGGTGTAATTAATTTACAGAATGCAAATGACATTGCAGATAACCTTATGAAGAAATCAAGCAAGAAATCAATTCTTGCGAAACTTCAAGATAAGAAAAAAGACTAACGGGCTAAAGCGGAAATAATAAAAAAGGGATTCGCCAAGAGGCGAATCCTTTTATGTTATCCTTCGTATACGAACGAATCCATGTATCTCAGTTTGAACAGATTCTTCTCGTGCATGGTGTCGATGCGTTCCTTCGTTGCCGGATCATCGATTTCACCGGTGCGGATATAACGGTCGAGTACCTCATAGGTGAATCCGAGCTTGTCCTCATCGGTCATTCCGCTGAGACCGTCGGTCGGGGCTTTTTCAATCAAGACTTCCGGTACGCCGAGTTCTCTGCCAATGGCACGAATCTCTGCGGTCGTGAAGCTCGAAATCGGGCTGAAGTCGCCAGCTGCATCGCCGTAACGAGTGGAATATCCAACCCAATCCTCCGACAGATTGCAAGTGTTGGCAACGCGTCCATTCATCGACTGACCGACTGCATACAGAGTCGACATGCGAAGTCTAGCTGGAAGGTTAATCTCGCTGTCTCTTTTTACTTCACCGATTGCGTTCTTAATCTCGCCCATCAATGCATCGTAACCGCTGCCGATGTTGATGATGTAATGGCGGATGCCGAGGTGTTCCACCAGAAGTTTTGCCATGTCGATATCCGACTGCGTGGTGTTCGGCATCAGGACGCCGATTACGCGGTCCTTACCGAGCGCTTTTACCAGAAGAGATGCGGTGATGGAGCTGTCCTTACCGCCACTGATTCCGATAATCGCATTGCAGTCGGGACCGTTCTTCTGGAACCATTCCTGAATCCAAGTTACAGTTGCTTCGGTTGCTTTCTTTGCGTCAAAATCCATGTTTCAAGTCCTCCCTTTTGATGTTACCCATGATAGCACATTTCAATTGCGATTGAAATACAGAATTGTCATTGCTTGAAGGGGTTCCGGGGATGGGGTATAATGTCGAGTGTATGATTATAAAGGAGTGTAGGTAATGAAAACATACTACGTAAACCAGTTAAAAGTAAGTGACAGTCCGATTGACTGTTTCCTGATGATTCGAGCAATCAATGTCCGCACGGGCTCGAATCAGAAAAAATATTTAGATATGACACTATCCGACAGCACCGGCGAAATCTCTGCGAAGAAGTGGGACATCGCGGATGAGGAACTGGCTGGCATCGACAAATTCAACGTGGGAGACCTCATCAAGGTTCGCACCACAGTAACGGAGTGGAAGGGCTCGAAGCAACTTCGGGTATCCAGAATTCGCCATGCGGATCCATCGGATAATCTCGCCGCATCGGATTTCTACAAATCGGCTCCGGAAGAATCTGTCGATATGTACAACTATATTGTGGGTAAAATCAATGATTTCGAAGATGAAGAACTCAAACGACTCTGCCTCAATGTATATGAAGAAAACCGCGAGAAACTGATGTACTATCCGGCTGCGATGAGCAATCACCACGCGGAATACGGCGGCCTTCTGTACCATGTAAAGCGTATGATGATGATGGGTGAACAGGCGTGCACTGTGTACACCAACCTTTCGAAAGATCTGCTTCTCGCTGGAGTTGCACTTCATGACATCGAGAAGATTACGGAGATTCTTTCCGATGAACACGGCGTATCGCCGGGATATTCGATGGAAGGGCAGATGCTCGGACACATTGTGCTCGGCGTCACACTCATCCACGATAAGTGCGTAGCACTTGGCATTGATTCGGAGAAGATGATACTTCTGGAACATATGATTCTGAGTCATCACTATGAACCAGAGTTCGGCAGCCCGAGAAAACCGTTGTTCCCAGAAGCCGAAATGCTTCACTATCTTGATATGGTGGATGCGAAGATGTTCGACATGGAAGAAGCATTGTCTAACGTAGAGCCAGGCGATTTTGGCGAGCGCGTATGGACACTCGATAACCGCAAACCATATAAGCGGACATTTTAGTTAGATTTGAATTAGAAAACACAGGATTGGAGTCGTATGGAGAAAATCGGTAAGATTGAACGAATCATTTTCCATAATGAAGATAACGGTTATACGGTGGGCATTTTCGAGACTGAAGATGAACAGTTCACCATAACCGGTAATTTTCATAATCCGAATTTGGCGGTTCAATACCGCTTGAATGGTAAGTTCAAAATTCACCGAAAATACGGCGAACAATTTAATGTAGAATTCTACGAAGAAATGATGCCGGAAGACTCGGATGGCATTCGGACATTCTTGGCATCTGGAACCATTAAGGGAATCGGCCCGAAGATGGCAGGCCTCATCGTAGATCGCTTCGGCAAGTCAACAATGGAAGTGCTGGAGAATTCGCCAGAGAAACTCCTCGAAATCAAAGGAATTGGTCCGAAGTCCTTAGCGACCATTACGGAATCGTTCTTGGAAACGATTGAATTTACGAAGACTTCTTTTATCCTGCAAGAGATGGGCGTCACGATGAACCAAGCGGTGCGCATCTATAAGGCGTACGGAAACGATTCGGTGGCAATCATCAAGGACAACCCCTATTGCATGGTGGAAGACATCTACGGAATCACCTTCCGGAAGGCAGACGAGATTGCGATGAAACTCGGCTTCGAGCAGGATAGTCAGTTCCGGCTCGAGAGTGGCGTAGAGTATGTGCTCAGCGAATTTGCGATGAGCGGAAGTACTTATATGCCGAAGGATCAGCTTGTTGAGAAGACGGCGCTGCTGCTGGATGTGTCGATGGAGCAAGTGGAAGACTGCCTTGTGCAGATGGTCTTTAGCGGGACACTTCAGACAGACACTGTCGACGAGCGACAAGTCGTATATCTATATGGATATTATCTGGCGGAGCAGAGCGTTGCGTGGCACCTTTCGAAGCTCGAACAGGCGTGCGTAGAAGCACTCCCAGCGCGGATGGAGAATCTGATTGCCGATGCAGAGAGTGCGAATGGTCGCGGTATTCAGCTGTCGGACGAGCAGAGGAGTGCTGTGCAGCAGGCACTGACGCAGAGCGTGTGCATCATCACCGGCGGACCGGGCACGGGTAAAACGACAATTATCAACACCATCGTTCACATTCTGGAGCGTCTCGATATCAAGACGGCGCTGGCGGCACCGACTGGTCGCGCGGCAAAGCGTATCACGGAGACTTCCGGAAAGCATGCAACGACGATTCATCGACTGCTCGAGTATGTGTATTCGGAGGACGAACGCACGATGGAGTTCGGGCGTAACGAAGAGAATCCCCTCGAAGAGAAGGCGGTCA
>CAVFWT010000082.1:0-7714 GCA_963626305.1 bacterium
TCGCAATTGAATCCGCGAGTACGGTGGCATCCTTCTCCCCTTCCGTGTAGTAAATTCGAATCTTCTCACTGCTATACGGCTCCAACGTTTCTTTGAGTTTCTCCGCATTCCGCCCGTTACCGGAGGCGGGATTAATGATAAAAGCATATTCCATTGTTTCAGCACCTCCGATTAATCAGATGTCCAATTGGACACTCGCATATTACAAGCTTCATCTTAATGTTTCATCCGCTTCATCCTCGGAATCCCAGATTTTCTTTGGCACCGTACCTAGATAATCTAGTGATGTCAGGTAATACGAAATGCCATTCTGCTTGTTCTTGATACCCTTGATGAAGGCGTGCATTCCGTGAAGATGTCCGTAAATGCAATCTGTCACGCCATACTCTTCCATCAAATCCGTCAAGTCCGATTGACGCGTAGTATCATCGGCAGGCGGATAGTGAATCGCTGCAATGATTCGATCCGGCTTATATTTCTTTGCCGATTCCAAGCTGTTCCGAAGTCGTCCAAGTTCTCTTGTCCAGATTTTGGTGTCATGCTCGGTAAAATCGTCAGAGCCTGGAAGAATCCACCCTCTCGTTCCACAGATAGCAATGCTCTCGCCACCGGTTTCCTCTGGGGAAAGATAGACGCTGTCATTCTGTATAAATTTCATATCATCGTAAAGCGTATTCAGATACGTGATTCGGCTCCACCAGAGGTCGTGATTTCCTTTTATCAGGATTTTTCGGCCTGGAAGATTATGAATCCAGTCGAGATCGGGCATGGCCTCGTCGAGGGATAATCCCCACGAGTGATCGCCTGCAAGGATAACAACATCCTCATCCGAAATTCGCTCATGCCAATGCTGAGATAACCGTGCTTCGTAGTCATCCCAGCCCGAACCGAAAATTCGCATCGGCTTATCAATATTCTCATGGAACGACAGATGTAGATCTGCAATTGCGTAAATCTTCATTGTTACTCCTTGATTTCATTGAGCATCCGCAAGATGATGGAAGTGCTGTAGCCCTGCTGTTCCAGCTTGCGTGCCACTTTCGCCGCCATTCGTTGATCCACCGGGCGAGCGCATCCAGCAACCGTTCGTTCCGTCAGCTTGCGAGCGAGTGCCACTTCATCGATGTGTTCTTCGTAGACGTAATCATCGATTGCATTTCGAATGGTCTCAGAATCGACGCCACGCTGACGAAGTTCATTCGTAATTCGCATCCTGCCTCTGCATTTCGCGAAAGAATGGCCACAATACACTCTGCAATAATCCGAGTCATCCAGGTAGCCAAGTTCTAAGAATCGATTGATTGCTTCCGCTACCTCATCTTCCTCATATTCCTTCTCAAGAAGATGTTTTCGTGATTCCTCCACGGTTCGCATCCGCGTGCCAAGGTATCTCGTTAATTCTTCTTTTGCCGTGCGGTGGTACGATTTTTTTTTGCTTTTCTTATTTTCGTCCGTTTCAGTGGCAGCCGCTGTGCTTCTGCCCGGCTGATTGTCTTCGTCCGTCGCAAGAAACATCTCACTACCCACTTTCAAAATTCCGTCTATATTGTTACAGTTACTATCTATGTTCATGTTTCTCTTCGCTTAAAGCGCCTCGATTATCAGTTCCTCCGAACCGCGGATCTCTTCTCGTTCAGCGGAGGTGCAAATTGCCGCATAGACCGGAAACGGAAGTTCTATATCCTTCACACTCCATATTTTTCCGTCATCGTTAACTCGGTCAAAAAGAACGGATTCCTCCTCGGAAAATACCGACTCACCCTTCGCTTTGCGAAATGCTTCTCTTCTCGCCCATAAGCGGAAGAATGCTCCGTCTCCTCTTGCACAAACTGCTGCGGATTCATCGATTGTATAGAAACGCATGGCAAGCATTTTGGTGCTATTCACGGTCTTTACTTCCTGCACATCCAGACCGCACTCTTCTGTATCAATCAGCACAGCCCAAAGTTCTCCGGTATGAGAAATGGAAAATGGTGGGAACTCGGGAACATAAGGTTTCCCTTTCGGGCCTGTTTTTAGCGAAGGAAGAAGTTCCTCGGCAGAAACAGTGCTGTTTGGAATTTCTTCCGCCAGATACCGGTCCATCGCCTGTGCGAGGAGCCGATGGCTATCTTCCCTTGTTCCAGAATATTTCCCCGAGTAATATATTCTCATCGCACGTTCTCCTTCTCAATTCTGTGCTAATTCTTTGTTAGTTCCTGAATTCCGCGGTTCAACGCTTCCGAGGATTTCACCGTAATATCCGGTTCAATTCCCTTACCGTTAATCGCAGTTCCATCTGGAAGCAGATATTCCTGCGTTGTGAACTTATAGGCGGATCCGTCACTCAGCTTCTCAATGCTCTGAATGACGCCCTTGCCGTAAGTCTTGGTTCCAATAACTTTGCCGCCTTTATTCACCTTGATGGCGCCAGCAAAAATCTCCGCTGCACTGGCAGTATTGCCATTCACGAGAACCACGTACTGAAACTCAGCGTCGTTTCCGTCGGATTTATCGACTTTCTTTTTGCCCGATTTATCCTTCTCGATGATAATCTTACCTGCCGGAAGAAGCATATCTGCACACTTGACACCCTCATCCTTGAGGCCGCCGGGGTTGTCTCTCACGTCGATGACAATTCCTTCAACGCTGTTCTCACTCAGTGTATCAATTGCATCTTTAAAATCATCCGACGTATTATCACGGAAACGGCGAATCTTAACGTATCCGACTTTCTTTCCATTGTCACTCGTATAATACCGATAGGATACAGTGTCCTCTTCAACCTCACTTCTTGTCAGCTTGACAGTGATTGTCTGTCCACCTCGCTTCAGTTCGAGCTCGACATCTGTTCCAACATCTCCACCAATCAGCTTCGATGCCTTGCTTGCGGTGGTCACTTTCGTGCCATCGACCGAAACGAGTTCATCCCCCTTGTGGACGCCGCCGTCTTTCGCCGGGCTGTCTTTGATAACGTGCGTAACTGTCAGCGTTCCGGATTTCTCAGTAATCTCGATTCCAACGCCTGCATACGAATCCGAATAAGTCCGCTGAAGTTCCGAGTATTCGGACTTCGTATAATAGCTTCCATACGGATCCTTGAGCGATTTTAGAAGTGCTTTTCCTAGATATTCATCACGCTTCTTCTGATCGATAGTATACAGTCCATTCTTCTCGATATCTTGTTCAATGGAATAATACTTTCCGTATTTCTTATCGAGTTTCTTGTAATAAGATAGCTTGCTCGACGAAACCACACCTGATGTGTGGAACACCAGTGTCGAAATAACCAGCACAAGCACCGTCGCAAGCACGCCTGCGAGGAATGATCCGATTATGCGAAGTCGATACTTCTTCTTCATCCGCTGCTCCTTACTCTGCTGGGGTGATTTCTGTTACCATCAACTGTGCTGTTCGGCGATTTCTCCAGACATTCACGTCCACCGTTCCGTAGATATCGAGGAATTCATGCTCCTGCATCATCTCGTAATACTGCTTTGCGTCATGGAAAAGAATACAATCCAAATCGCCAATCTGGAATTTTGCATACTTCGTGTCGTTCTTCAAGAATTTCCAATTTTCCGGAATGACATAGGTAATACGGAATTTCGGTGTAGCGTTGTCCTTGCCGCACGGCTCAAATTTCTTCAAATCCTCTGCAAGCGACACTGTCAACTCTTCCGGCTCCAAATCCATATCGTAGATGATATCATCCTGGAACAAGGTATCGTCTTCCTCAAGCATTTCTTTCAAATCTTGATTCAAGTGTTTCCGAAGTGCCGGAATTTTCTCTCCATCAATCGTAAAACCACATGCCGCCTTATGTCCACCGAACCGCTGGAACTCTTCCCGATAGCGATTCAGCATATCGTAAATATCGACCTTGTTCACGGAACGTCCCGTTCCCTTGAACGAATCTCCATTCGGCGAAACAATTACCGTCGGTCGCTTCACTTCTTCTTTAATCTTCCCAGCAACAATTCCAAGAATTCCCTCGTGGACATCTTCCGCTTCAATCAACAGAAAATCCCCCTTCTCGGCTTCCTTGTGTGCCTTCGCTACGCATTGCTCATACGCCTCGTTCTGCCAACGTTTCCGCAAGTTATTCCGGTCGATGAGTGCGGTGCAATACTTCTCGATTTTGGATGGTTCCTCTGCCAAAAATAATTTAACGCCAAGCTCTGCATCCCCGACTCTGCCCGCCGCATTAATACGCGGTGCGATGACAAAAGATATATTCGTGGATGTAATATTCCGCGGATCCAATCTGCAAAGTTCAATTAATCGTCTCAGCCCCGGATTGCGGCATCCCTGATTCATCCACATCAATCCATATTTGACGAAAGAACGGTTTTCATCCAATAGTGGCATGATATCCGCAATCGTTCCGATTGCCACAAACTCCAACACATCGGAGATAACCTTGCGCGGAATTTCCCGCTTCCGGCTAATTGCTAGGCCAAGCTTATATGCTACGCCAACACCTGCCATTCCGGAAAATGGATATTCATCCTCTGGCGATTTCGGGTTAATGATAACCGCATCGTCGATAATGCTGCTCATGTTATGGTGATCCGTCACCACCATATCGATTCCGAGGCTCTTCGCATAACGAATTTCTTCCGGTGAAGAAGAACCACAGTCAACGGTAATGATGAATTCTCCACCATCTTGATGGATTCGATCAATGGAATCGTTGTGCAAGCCATATCCTTCTTCCAACCGAGATGGAATGTAATATGTCAAATTATCCGTCAGGCATCCAAGGATTTTCATCAGCACAACCGTCGAAGTGACGCCATCCGCATCGTAATCGCCGTAGATGACGATGCGTTTACCAGCATCAATTGCCGCCAGAACTTTATCCACACCAACATCCATGTTATGTAGCAAGTATGGATCATATGTTCGCTGCGGTTTGACAGCAAAGAATTCCTTCTGTTCATCTTCCGAGGTAATTCCACGCTGATATAGAATTTGCTGTATGATTTCCTGGTTTAAATTCATTCTTACTCCATTAATAAATGCTCTTCGGGTCCACAAAGCTTCCGTTCTTAATCAGTCCATAGTGCAAATGCGGTCCCGTCGACCAACCGGTACTACCAACATAAGCTACAGTCTGTCCCTTCTTTACTTTGTCTCCCTTGGATACCGCAAAGCCAGACAGATGACCGTACAGCGTTGTGTATCCCTTTCCGATATATATTTGCAAGCAATTTCCGTATCCACCGTACTCGGATGCCATCGTAACAACGCCGCTTCCCGCTGCTTTTACCGGGGTTCCGGTCGATGCCGCAATGTCATATCCATCATGATACGTTCTCGTTCCGAAAATCGGATGAGTACGCCACCCATAATAAGACGTCAGGGAACCTTCACACGGCCACACATAGGTTCCAGAGTAACTGGTTTTACCCATCAAGCGTTCCGCTTCTGCTTGTTTCTGTTTCGCTTCTGCTGCCAAAGACTCAGCTTGTGCTTCCAACTTCTTCTGCTGGCTGCGATATGCTTCCGCCTGATCCTTGTATTTCTCTTCCAAGGCTTCCAGTTCGCTCTTCTCGTCTTTAAGTGTCTGCTCCTCTTCTTCTTGCTGCTTCTTCAGTTTATTAATCTTGTTGTATTCCTTACGAAGCTTCTTCAGAAGCCCCTGATCGCTGCTTAAGAGTTTCTGTACCATCGACAAATTCGTAATCAGCTCATCGATGCTGTTGGAATTCAAAATAACGTCGATATAACCGACCGTTCCCGTCTTGTACATTGCGACAAGTCTCGAATTCAGTGCTTTCTCCTGCTTTTTTACTGCAGTCTGCTTCTTCTTCAGTGTCGCTTTCGTCTTCGCCAGCTTTGCCTCTGCATTATCGATTTGCGTCTGCTTCTTTGTAATCGCTGCAATGGCCTCCTCCAGATTATCCTCCGCTTCGTCCGCCTTCTTCGCAGCACTCTTCGCCTTCTTCGATGCTTCCTCGGAAGCCGCTTGTTTCTGCTTCGCTTCTTTCTTGGCATCCGACGCCTTGTTAGCATAGACCGGCGCACAGAAAGATGCCGTGGAAATTACACAGACCACGGCAGCAAGCAGCAATGTCGCTATTCGATTCTTTCCTTTCCGATTTCTCATTCGCGCTCCTATTTATCCAGAAATTTACGAATTGAAATAATACTTCCACAAATGCCGATACCTACGCCTAGCGACAGGAATATAATCAGCAAATTCGGCAGCAGGTATGAAGTGGAAATCACTGGAACCGACAATACCTTCAAAATATCCGGGCC
The DNA here is from genome assembly GCA_963626305.1 of bacterium. Taxonomy (GTDB): domain Bacteria; phylum Bacillota; class Clostridia; order Peptostreptococcales; family Anaerovoracaceae; genus Mogibacterium_A. Next base: position 6,250 of record CAVFWT010000082.1, read on the forward strand.
AATGCTGGATACAAATCGGCTATAAATCAGTCCAAGGATTCCAGTGGAAATCATTGCAGAGAGAACGCCCAGAATGGTGCCCTCAACGACAAACGGTGCACGAACGAACCAGTTCGTCGCTCCAAGATATTTCATAATACCAATTTCCTTCTGCCGGTTAAAAATAGTCAGCTTAATCGTATTTGCCACGAGCACGATAGAAACAATTACCAAGAATCCCATAATGATAATCGAACCCACTTCAATTGCATTCGTAATCTTGCTCAGCTTCTCCACCGTATCTTGATAATACTTGATATCACTAACGCCATCGATTTTCGGTGCAGCCTTTGAAACCGTGTCTGCAGTCGCCTTGTTATCAACATATACCAGATAGGAATCCGGAAGAGGGTTACTCTGAAGGTTGTCCAGAAGATATGCATTATCGCCCCAGCGATCTTTCATGATTTTGAGCGCATCTTCCTTGCTGCGATATTTCACGCTGGTAACACCATCAATTGCTTCTAAAGATTTTCCAATGGACTCATTTTTCGCATCATCATTCTTATCCTGCAGGTATACTTCGATTACGTTATAATCCTGCTGAATGACTTCGGCAAAAAGGTCCACGTTAACGAACGTCGCAAAAAACAGTCCGAGTATTAACATCATCGCGGTGATTGCCACCGTCGCAGTAAAACTCATTCCCTTGTTTCTGGAAATCTGGGAGAAGGCTTGCTTGAATGTATATCCGATTCTAGAAAACATACGTTGCTTCATCCTCCTCTGAACTGATTTCATAGAGATGCTCCGGTGTTTCACCGTAGCTCCCCCGCTCATCTCGAACAATTCTTCCGTGGTCAATCGCAATAACGCGTTTATTCATCTGATCCACGATATCCTTCGCGTGCGTAACCATCAGAATCGTAGTGCCACGCACGTTAATTTTCTCCAGTAGCTGCATGATTTCCATCGCAGTCACTGGATCCAAATTGCCCGTCGGCTCGTCGGCAATCAACAGGCTCGGATTATTCACAATCGCACGAGCAATGCCCACACGCTGTTGCTCACCCGCCGAAAGCTCGTTCGGATAGCGATCCGCCTTGTCCGCAATTCCGACAAGATCTAGTACGAACGGTACTTCCTTCTTAATTAATTTCTTTTTCTTATGCTGAATTTCCATGGCAAAAGCGACGTTCTCGAAAACCGTCTTCTTCTCAAGCAGACGGAAGTCCTGAAATACCATGCCAATCTTCTGGCGAAGCTTCGGCACTTCTCTCGGGCTCATGAGTGTCACATCGGTACCTCCGACGAGAATCGTGCCCTTATCCGCCTCGAGCTCCTTGAGTATTAGACGGATAAAAGTAGTTTTACCTGCACCACTCGGTCCGACCAAGAAAACAAAATCGCCCTTGTCGATATGTACGGATACTCGATCCAGGCCGACGTTGTCGCCATAGTTCTTGCTTACTCTATTATATACGAT
>CAVFWT010000083.1:0-7631 GCA_963626305.1 bacterium
AGGTATCCGAAGCACAGGATCGCAAATATAAGCTGGAAGTGAAGAATGCGAAGAATGAGACACTCTTGACTTCGCAGAAAGATAAACTTTGGGATGAATTCGAGATGTCCTATGCAGAAGCGAAAGCAATGCAGAGTGATGATTTTGCGATTACATCCGGCAACAAAGAAGTTCGAGAAATTAAAGTTCGGATGGCGGAACTCGGTGATGTGAATATCTCCGCAATTCAGGAGTATCAGCAAGTTGGTCGTCGTTATGAATTCATGACGTCTCAAGAGACGGATCTCACCAAGGCAATGGAAGAACTCCAGTCCATTATCCGTAATATGGATCGTACCATCAAAGAGCGTTTCAAAGAAAACTTCGATCAGATTGAAGAGCATTTCGAGAAAACATTCCAAGAATTATTTGGTGGGGGTCATGCGGAACTTCAATTAGAAGATGAAGATAATCCGCTTGAATCCGGAATTGATATCATTGCACAGCCACCTGGAAAGGCACTGAAGAATATCAACCTCATGTCTGGTGGAGAGAAAACGATGACAGCGATTGCTTTGATGTTTGCCGTTCTCAAGACGAAACCAACCCCGTTCTGTATTCTAGACGAGGTTGAGGCCGCTCTGGATGAGGCGAATATTGAACGTTTCGCAAAATATCTCCGGAATTTCAAAGAAATTCAATTTGCAATTATTACACACCAGAAAGTAACAATGGAACATGCAGATGTACTCTATGGTGTCACCATGCCGGAACACGGTATCTCCAGAGTGCTTTCGCTGAAGTTAGAAGATGCACGTGAGATGGACTTGGATTAATTATATAACAGAGGTTAACAATGGGAATTTTCAAACAGAAATCAACATTTGCGAAATTCGCAGAACGCGTAACGAATGTCATTCTAGGTAATCCAACAATCGATGAAGATTTCTTGGAGGAACTTGAGGAGACATTGATTATTTCGGATATTGGAATGGATACCACCGAGAAAATCATGGAACAATTGAGAAAGAAAATCAACGACCGATACATCACGAAACCGGAGGATGTGAAGGCTGCTCTCGAGTCCGTAATCGCAGAATTGGTTGATAAAGGCGAGAGAAATAAGCTCTGTCCCGAGAATCCATTGATTATTCTCATGATTGGCATTAATGGCGGTGGTAAGACCACTTCAATTGGAAAGATTGCCAATCGCTGTAAGAAAGAAGGTCGTTCCGTTATGCTCGCTGCTGCAGATACATTCCGTGCTGCTGCAGCTGAACAGCTTCAGCAGTGGGGAGAGCGAACGGACGTACGCGTGATTCGTCACGAAGAGGGGACAGACCCGGCGGCGGTTATTTACGATTCCATCCAAGCGGCCAAAGCCGCAGGCACGGATGTTCTTATCTGCGATACCGCTGGCCGTCTACAGAACAAGAAGAACCTGATGAAAGAACTGGAGAAAATGAACCGTATCATCGATCGGGAGTACCCGGAAGCTCATCGCGAGACACTTCTGGTACTCGATGCGACGACTGGAAAGAATGCCATCAGCCAAGCTCAGGAATTCTCGGAAATTGCTGATATTACGGGCATTGTTTTAACTAAACTGGACGGAACCGCAAGAGGTGGCATTTCTATTACGGTTACTGATCAATTTGACATTCCGATTAAGTTCATCGGAATGGGTGAAGGTATAGATGACCTGTTGGAATTTAATCCAACAGAATTTGCGGAGGGAATATTCAATGAGTAAACCAATACTAGCGGTTGTAGGAAGACCGAACGTGGGCAAATCCACATTCTTTAACCGCATCATCGGTGAGCGAAAAGCAATTGTCGAGGACATTCCGGGTGTAACGAGAGACCGCATTTATGCGGAAACGGAATGGAATGGTAGAGAATTTGCTATCATCGATACGGGCGGAATTGAGGCAAATACAGATGATCCCATCCTCTCTCAGATGAGAGACCAAGCGGTTGTTGCGATGGATATGGCGGATTTGATTCTCTTCATGGTAGATGGTAAGGATGGACTGACGACAGCAGATATTGAAGTCGGTGCAATTCTTCGTCGTACGGGAAAGAAAGTCATTCTGGTTGTCAATAAGATTGATAATCCATCGAAGATGCCGGATACCATCTACGATTTCTATGAACTTGGACTGGGCGAACCAATTCCAATCAGTTCAGCGAACATGCTCAATATGGGTGATTTGCTCGATGAAATCGTTGGTGGATTCCCAGATCGTGATTACGAAGCAGATGAAGAAAACATCAAAATTGCAATCATCGGTAAGCCGAATGTCGGCAAATCTTCGCTCGTCAATGCTTTGACTCAGGAGAACCGAGTAATTGTATCACCAATTGCTGGAACAACGCGTGATTCCATCGATACACCTTTTGACTTCGAAGGAAATAGCTACACGCTGATTGATACTGCCGGGTTGCGTAAGCGCAGTAAGGTGTTTGATTCCATTGAGAAATTCAGCGTTATTCGCGCGATTGCTGCGATTGAACGCTGTGATATCTGTATCTTGATGGTTGATGCGACCAACGGAATCACCGAGCAGGATAAGAAAATCGCTGGTATTGCTCACGAAGCCGGTAAGGGTTTGATGATTGTCATCAACAAGTGGGATCTCATCGAGAAAGAGACCAATACCATGCGTGATTACGAGCGAAAAGTTCGTTCTGAATTGTTGTTCGCCTCTTATGCACCAATTCTTTTCACTTCTGTATTGCAGGGTAAAAGAATTTATGACGTGCTAAGACGTGCCGCTAAAATTCAGGAAATTCGTACTCGCCGCATTACTACGGGCAAGCTGAATAACTTGATTGAAGATGCCGTAATGATGCGTCAACCACCTTCGGATAAGGGGAAACGTTTGAAGATTTATTATGCTGCACAAATCGGAGTAGCACCGCCACTCTTCTCGTTCAATATTAACTCCAGAGAATTGATGCATTTTTCTTATGCTAGATATCTGGAGAACCGTTTGCGCGAGGCGTATGATTTCGAAGGTACATCGGTAAAGTTTGTGTACAATGAGAAAAAAGGAGACAAATAAGAATGTTGTCATCGGAGTATTTTTACCTGATTATTGTTGGCGTGATTACTTATTTTCTAGGTAATATTTCTCCATCTACAATAATTGGACGCCTGAATGGCATTGATATCAAGAAAGAAGGTAGCGGTAATGCTGGAACGACGAACGCACTTCGTGTGCTGGGCGCAAAAGCAGCTCTTATTACGCTGCTGATTGACATTCTCAAGGGATATATTGCAGTTCGCATCGGTTTGAACTTCGGTGATCACGGTGCGATGGTTGCATTTATGTGCGTTGTCGTTGGCCACATTTTCCCAATCATCTATAAGTTCAAAGGGGGGAAAGGCGTAGCAACATCATTTGGTGCAGCGCTCTCCTTGGATTGGCCGAGTGCTTTCGCATTGCTGCTCATTGCTTTGATGGTAACAGCACTCAGCAAGAAGATGTCTCTGGGATCTATCACGGCAGCAATCGCATATCCGTTCCTTATTTGGTATTATTATCCAGCTGTTTTGCCGATTGCGATTCCGCTCGCAATGCTTATTGTTATCATGCATCATGCGAACATTCGTCGTCTGATTAAGGGCGAAGAACCATCGCTGAATATCTTGAGCAAGATTAAGGCGAAGCTCGATCAAGATCCAACTTCGTCACAAAATAAAACAATGAACGAGACTAGACAATCGGATGCCACAAAGGTATCTGATGACACTTCGGAATTGGCGAATGTAGAAGCTGAAGAGATTACTTCGGAAGAAACGGTAATTGATGAAGCTACTGATATTTCAGATTCAGATATCGTGGATTCTGCTGCAAAAGAAAAATCTGTGGACGCTGAAAAGAAAGTCGATTCGCTGGAGCCTGAAATAAGTGATAAGAGCAGAACGGAGGAAGAGCCGGAGACAAAGTCTTCTCCAAAGAAGTCAAAGGCAAAGAAGAAGAAATCGAACAAGAAAGATTCTTTCGAAGAAAAAACTTCTGACGAAATCCAGGTAACCGATTCTTTAACGCTTGTTCCATCTGACGATTCTGCGGAAACAGCGCGTGGGAGTGAAGACGAATCCTTCGACGAGCCGAAGGATTATTTTGCCGATGTGAAAGTTCCGAAAATGAAGGATTCTGATCGAAAGAAAATTGCGGTCATTGATGAATCAGCAGTAGGATTAGCACTGGCAAATCGTTTCCTTTATCAGTCGCACAATGCCATTTTCTTCTTTGAAGATAAAGAAACCATGAAAGATGTGAATGAGAATAAAGTTTCGAAGCTTCTTCCAGGTGTGCTTCTGAATAAGCGACTTCGTTTTACGGCGAACATCAAGACGGCAGTGCATAATCGTGATTACATCTTGATTAATCCGGAGAACAAAAAGACTTGGAATGCATGCAAAAAAGCATTGGCGAAAGAAGATTCGACGATTGTTATCTTCTTGAGTGATTCAAAACCAACGATTTCCTCTGAAATTAAGAAACATAAATTTGTTTGCATGAAATCGCCGGAAGACGCGATTGCAGTAGCTCATAATGAGTCTGTAGAACTTCACGTAAGTGCAACGTCAAAAGAGCAGAAAGTCCTTCAGAATGTACAGGAAACGTTATCCGGTGAAGGTCTTACAATTTCTACACTATAAAAAAGGACATTTAACATTTGAACAGTAAATATCATATTATTACATACGGATGCCAGATGAATGAACACGATTCAGAAAGCATCGCCGGAATGCTTGAAGCCTTGGACTTCGAACATACGGAGAATCCTGATGAAGCTAATGTGGTCGTGATGAATACCTGCAGCGTTCGCGAGCATGCGGATAAGCGTTTCTTTGGAATGCTTGGGCAGTTCAAAAAACGCAAGAAAAATGACCGTGATTTCATTATTTGTGTCTGCGGATGCATGCCACAGCAGCCGCATATCGTCAAAGAAATTAAGCAGCGTTATAGCTGGGTGGATATTGTCTTCGGTACGCAGACGATTGCGGAATTTCCAAATCTATTGACTGAACGTATTCGCACCGGAAAGAAGCAATTCTCTATCCTTGCGAACAATACGGAAATTCATGAGGAAGAGAATCCAAAACGCCTTCATGCGCATAAAGCATTGGTGAACATCACCTACGGCTGCAACAACTTCTGTACGTATTGCATCGTTCCGTATACGCGTGGACGTGAGAAAAGCCGTTCACTTCGTGAAGTGAAACAGGAAGTCATCGCACTTGTCCATGATGGGGTCAAAGAGGTAATGCTCCTTGGGCAGAACGTAAACTCCTTCCGCGATAGTGATGGCAATAACTTTGCTGCGCTGATTCGCGCTCTGGAAGAAGTTGACGGGCTAGAGCGAATTCGTTTCATGACATCGCACCCGAAAGATTTATCGGACGAACTCATTGAATGTTTTGCAAATGCGAACAAACTCTGCCATAACATCCACCTTCCCGTACAGGCAGGAAATGACGTTGTTTTGAAACGAATGAATCGTCACTACGACCGTGGGCGTTACATGGACATTGTTCGAAAGCTCCGAGAGGCTTGTCCGGATATTTCGATTTCGACTGATATCATCGTCGGTTTCCCCGGTGAGACCGAGGAACAATTTGAAGATACTATTTCGCTCGTTCGTGAAGTCGAATATGATTCCGCATTTACTTTTATCTACTCCCCGAGAGAGGGAACGCCGGCGGCGAATTTCCCAGATCAGATTCCGGAAACGGTGAAGCATCAGCGTTTTGAACGGTTGGTCGATGCCGTGAACGAATGTTCCTCGGCAAAGAATGCGGAATACCTTCATCGCGAGGTAAAAGTAATGGTCGATGGACCGAGCAAGAACGATCCAGCAGCATACAGTGGACGTACGGATACTTTTAAGTTGGTTAATTTCTGCTCGGACAGACCGTTGAATCCAGGTGATCTCGTAACCGTCCGCATCACGGATGCGAAGACGTTTAGTCTAGACGGAGAAAGGATAGATTAGTGAGAAGTCGAATCAAGCAAATGGGCATTTTGTTCGCCATCTTGGTGATGGTCAACATTGCGCAGAACGGGCTATCGAACCCGAAGACATATATTTATAACTTGCTGATTACCATTCCGGGTATTGTTATTGGACTTTCGTTCCATGAATTTGGACACGCATTCGTATCGGACAAGCTTGGAGATCCGACCCCACGTGCGCAGGGAAGGGTGACGTTAAATCCGTTGGCTCATTTTGATCCCTTCGGTTTCTTTGCACTGATTTTCTGCGGCTTCGGATGGGGTGTTCCGGTTCAAATTGATCCGAGATATTATAAGCATCCGAGAAGAGATGAATTCTTAGTGTCTATTGCTGGCGTGACTATGAATTTGTTTGTTGCGATTGTCTTCAGCTATATTCTTCATTTCATATATCGCAATGTACCATATGACAATCTTGCTACCGGTACACTCGCGGGAACGCTTTTTAACATTTTGCTTCAAGTCGTTATCGTTAATGTGGTATTGATGATTTTCAACTTGATACCGATTCCTCCATTGGACGGATTCGGTATTATTACTGAAATCTTCAACCTGAAGAAAACTTCTTTTTACGAGACGTTCTATAACAACGGGTTCCCGATTTTGATGATTTTAATGATTTTCGGAATTGTGAGCAAGGTCTTGAATCCAATCGTGAACTTCGTATATTCATTGTTATTGCAATACATTATTCTGTAATTTATGAAGGCAACCTTTTTAACATAGAAATAATAGAAGCCAAAATGCCCTGATATACTACGCATATCAAATAGAGAGAGCTCTTGACAGAGCTCTCTCTATTAAATAATCATCTATGTTTGATATGTGGAGGTATGATACGCATGAAATTTAGAAATCGGTTCATTGCTATTTTTCTAGTTGCAACTTTTATTTTCTCAGCGAGTACGGTAACTTCTTCAGCAGCCTCAAAAGAAAAATATTTTGGTAAAACTCCGAATGGACAAAAGATTTACTATATTATATTGACCCTGTTGGGAAAAATGTTAAAATTGCTCTATTAGAGAAAAGGTCCAAACGAAATGTTAAATTGAAGACACGATGCTTTGATAGCACTAGTTACATAAAAAACGTTGCGGCGTTAATTACAATCACAAGTCAAAAGAAGTATGGAAACTTGATAGTGAAATCGTTTTCCAAACTTTTAAATAAGGACGAAGAGGAGGTTCACATATGAAGTGCAAAAATTGTAGTAATGAGATGAAGCTTGGATATATTCAAAGTCGGAACATTATTTGCTGGTGTGAGAAACCTAGCCCTGTAGCGGCAATTCCTCAACTAGTAAGAAACAGAATCTACCTCACTCCAGAAATGTCAGGTGCACTCAAAGGTGATGTTGTGGAAGCTTATCTTTGTGATAAGTGTAGAGAAGTAGTCATTAAATATTAATTTTGGTAATATCCTGCATGGATGCAGGATTTTTTATATTATTTTTCGCTTTCTGGATGAATCTCTGGTACGAGTTCTACGTAAGGATTCGTATAGATGGAAGAGATGGCACCCTTGAGGTCTTCCGTTGCTTTCTTTAATTGTGGAACCTTGATGATATTTCCCTCGGTTGTAAAATAGATAGAAATCCATACTTTTCGCCCTGTTCTTACT
>CAVFWT010000084.1:0-7587 GCA_963626305.1 bacterium
CAGTACCTGCAGCACGCCTTTCCGATATTCTCTCTGGTTCTGATTCATTTTCTTGTCCCCCTATTGCTCTATTCCATGGATAAAAATATATGTTCAATTTGCTAACATAGCCGATTATAGAAATGGGTCTCCAACCTTGCAGCCGCGTTACGCCACATGAGAACTGATAAAAACAAGTATAAATCCCGCTGCAATGCTCGCGAGAGATAGGTTTATGTGGTATTTTGTGCGGAAGACATGTGGCAGAAGCTCCGCAATGACGATGAAGAGAATCATACCCGATGCAATGCCGACCAGTGTCTGCGTGAGCACCGCAGTCAGATATTCACTGATGACGTTCATCAGAATTCCGCCGAACAATGTTGAAAGCGTTACCGTTGCGAGGAGCACATAACGCTCGCTCTTCTTACGCTCCTCCATCGTGGAATCGATGAGCATTCCCATTGGAATATTGTGCATTGCAATTCCAATAGCAAATGCCACACCACCCGAAATCGATGTCATCGCCAGGCTATATACGGACATGCCCTCCACAACGTTGTGCAAAATGACAGCCATCGCAGAAATGATGCCGATATGTGCCGCATTTTCGTGGTCGTGTGTTTCTTCTGAATCGTGATGATCTGGGATAAAGAGATCCAAGACCTTGAGCATGCCGGCACCCACGAGAACCATTCCGATTCCGTACATGATTCCCTGCCCTTCGATGAGTTCTTTGACTTCTGGAAGTAGGTCAAATGCAAGAAGTGCCACCAGTGCGCCTAATGCTGCTGCCATAGAGAGGTGTTCCATCTTCTCGGTGTCATGCATAAGTTTTGTCGCAAACGCACCAATTAAGATTGACACGCCCGCAACGGCTGTAATGATTAATTCCATATATCTGTAAATCCTTCTATCAACCGAATAATTATAAGCCCGATGCTCGAGCAAATATGCAAACAAATGTATTATAACGAGCAGCGAAAATCTCTAGAAATCAAACCAAGAGACACTTGGAATAGAATTCTAAGTGTCTCTATTTAGTATATTGTCTAATCCTTTTGATGTCAAGAATTCGGAAGATGGAAAAAGTGCGAGTCAAGGAATCTTGGCTCGCACTCTTTCGCGATTATTCATCACTCATATCATTCGTTGTATGGAAAATAATTATTATGGAAAACTAATACCGTTTCTAAATTGCTCGAGTGTATTTCTCCAGCCAACTCTTCTCTTCCTCATCTAGGTACGGCGAAATTTTCTCATATACTTTCGCATGATAATCATTGAGCAGCTTCTTCTCTTCCGCTGTCATAATCTCTGGATTAATTGCATCCAGATCAATTGGAATCAATGTAAGCGTCTCGAAATACATGAATTGTCCATATTCGTTCTTCGTACCTTTGCGAACCAGAAGTTCGTTCTCAATACGTGCACCGTGAGATCCTTCGATATAGAGTCCCGGTTCATCGGTCAGCACCATACCTTCTTGGAATACTTCTTCCATGCCTGGTAGTGGTCTCCAACGGAAGCCCGCAGGACCTTCGTGGATATTCAGCAAATAACCAACACCGTGACCAGTTCCATGATTGAAATTCAGTTCTCTATCCCAGAACGGTTTTCTCGAAAGAATATCCAGCGTTACACCATTTGCACCTTCCAAGAACTTGCCGTTTGCAAGTTCCAAATTACTAATCGCAACCAGGGTAAAATGATCTTTCATGATTTGCGGCACTTCGCCAAGTGCATACGTTCTGGTAATATCGGTCGATCCTTCATAGAATCCGGCACCCGTATCGGTCAGGAAGAAATTTCCTTCCTTCAGTTGTACATCCGTCTCCGGAGAAGACATGTAATGAACCATTGCGGCATGTTCTCCGTACGAACAGATTGGCTCGAAACTTGGGCGGATGAAATTCCCCATTTCGGCACGGAACTCATCGAGTTTATCTGATGCACTCATCTCGGTAATCTTCATCTTGCTGACATTTTCTTTTAGCCACTTCATGAAGCGGACATGAGCAACGCTATCTTTAATCTGAGCTTTGCGGATGTTCTCAACCTCTACCGGATTCTTCAGTGCCTTCATAAGAATTGCCGGATTTCGCTGCTCAACCGTTTTTACTTTTGCCGGAATATTGTTGAAAAGGGCATAATTCAACTTCTCTGGATCAATCATTACAACATCATCACTGGTGAACTGCTTCACATCTTCATAGATGTCGTTGTAAGGATGCAAGCGAACGCCGTCCTTTGCAAGCTTCTCATGAAGCTCAGCATCTAGCTTCCGTTCATCAATATACAGTTCAACGCTGTTCATTGTAATGATGGCATACGATAAAACAAGCGGGAAGAAAGCGATATCGTTTCCTCGGATGTTCAGCATCCAGCAGATATCATCAATGGTTGATACCACGTGGGTGTTCGCACCTGCTTTTTCCATCTCCTTGCGAATTCGCTCGAGCTTGCTAGCGACCGTTTCGCCTGCGTATTTCACATCGAGCTCAAATGCTGGTTCCTCCGATAATGGCGGACGATTTTCCCAAGCCTCATCAATCAAGTCAACTTGGTAGTTCACGCTTGCGCCCTTCTTCTCAGCGATAGCAGCATATGCTTCACCTTCACCGAGAGATACCACTCTTCCATCAAAACCTAACGTTTCTCCTGGCTTCAAGATTTCTTCAATATACGCATTAATTGTTGGCACTTCCGGTTCGCCCATCTTCATAAGCTGAACGGTGTTTCCCTCCATTTCTTTCGCTGCCTGCAGGAAGTAACGGGCATCAGTCCATAATCTGGCATCGGTTAACGTAATCAATGCCGTTCCAGCAGATCCGGAGAAACCGGTAATAAATTTTCTTGCCTTGAAGTGCTCTCCGACGTACTCACTCTGATGGAAATCTGCCGTCGGTACTACATATACATCAATATTCTTCTCTTTCATGCACTGACGAAGTGCAGAAAGTCTTTCTGGTACTGTCATTTTCTCCTCCACAATATAAATGCAAAGATACTTTTCTCTTATGCGATTCTAGTCTTCTACCAGTGCAGAGAGTCGTTTATCAAGTGCAAATAAGATTACGGTACAAATTACTGCTACAACGGTAACACCGATGCAGGCACCTACAAACGAGAATCTTCCACCGAAAGCAAAGTTGTATACGTAGCCATAGCCCTTTGCAGCGAAGAAAGTTGCAGCACTCCATACACCCATCATAATGCCGAGACAACGGCTTGGTGCATATCTACTAATGAAGGAGTTACCCAGTGGGGAGAAGAACATCTCGCCCAGTGTCAGTAGTGCAGAGAATATAACGAGCAGTAATACGGTTGGTTTGGAGTCACCACGGAATACTTCGATTAATGCGAAGTATACGTATGCGCATCCGAGCCACAGCAGGCTTAGACCTAGTTTTTTATAGATACTGATATCCCCCTGCGGTCTTGCAGCCAGTTTTGCCCAAAGTTTTGCGGTGAGCGGTCCAGCGATGACGCAGAATGCCCCATTCATGGCATCGAACCAAGTTGTTGGAACTTCGTATCCGGCTACAACCCAGTTCATGTTGTCTGCCCAGTGATAATATACTGGCAGGTAAGCCAAATCCCAGAAAATCCAGAAGATGATGGAGAAAGCGGAAATCAGAACGATTGCGCCGATTCTCTTCTTTTCCAGCAATGTATATGGAGTTTTATCACCCTTATTTGCTACTTTCTGCTCTTTCTCACGAGCAATTTCTTCTGCAGTCTTGGTCTTCTTATAAGGAACTTTACCAACATCGCCCATGTAACGAGTTCCATAGAGGAAGAATACCGCTCCGCAGAGCATTACGATTGCTGCCAGTCGGAAGCATGGTGCAAATCCGAGTACTCCGTCATGAGCAAATACATCTTTGTAAAGAACCCCTACGAGAAGCGGTCCGATACATGCACCGATATTAACCAGCGAATAACGCATGGAATACGCTTCATCAAGTTGGTCCACATCTACCAGACGACCGAGCATTGTTCCGGTTCTGAAGAGTGCCAAGCCTGCGCTGATTAATGCAATCATAACATATACGCGGAATGCATCCGTCGCAATTGATCCCATGAAGTATCCAGCACTGGCGATTACCATACCAATCGGTACAGAGTATCTCGCACCGATAATACGGTCAACGATAAATCCGCCGATCAATCCGCCCAGATACGAGAATGCGGTCAAATTGGACTGCATCATCGCTCCGTCTGAATCCGACAATCCAAGTCCGCCCTGAGCAACTGATGCTGCGACGAAAATCAGGATGATGGATCGGCCGAGGTAATATGCCATTCTTTCAAATGGTTCGGTCCAGGCACACATCCAGAATCCTTTGGAAAGCTTTTTCCTTACTTTTTGTTCTTCCATTGTGTTGTTCCTCTCTTTCAAAGTTTAATTTTACATCATCTCATTCTTTATGATATGATGTGCTCCGTTGTAGATTGTAGACAGTTTACGATTTTTGTTATAGTTTTGTCAATAGGTTTTCAAAAGTTTCTTGTATACATTGTTCTTTAACCGATTAGACAAATATGTTATTATAACTTTAGTATTATATACAGTTAGGGTGGAGGTTATACTTTGAAGCAATTTCAGCACAAAACACTACGCGAAAGTGTTGCAGACTACATTCGAAAAATGATTCTAAGACATGAACTCATGCCGGGTTCCCGTATTGTTGAACAAGAACTTTCGGACACTCTCGGAGTAAGCCGTGGTCCCGTGCGCGAAGCACTCCGACAACTAGAGCAAGAAGGACTCGTTGTCTACAAGCGAAATATCGGTTGTTCGGTCCGTGAAGTCAACCTTTCTGAAATAATCGAAGCACTACTATTGCGTGGAAGTTATGAGTTGACCGCACTGAAAGCTTGCAATGGAATTATTGATGCGGAATGCTTGAAAAAAATGGAAGAAGCACTCGAAGGAATGCTCACTGCAGACGGAAGCGACTTCGTAGAAACCAGCCACTATGACACCATCTTCCACCGCTGCCTCGTCGAAGCAGCGCACATGCCTTACCTGCTCAAGGCATACACCGACTTGGATTTCTTCACTTTCTTCAACTACAGCACTGAAGTTCGAGAAGTAAAAACTGTAGTAAATCGCCAATACGAAGTACACAAAAAAATTTACGATATATATACAGCCGGAAATTATGAAGAGAGCAAGAAGATATTAATATATCATTACCGCGCTTACCTGGATCGCAAAGTAAAAGATAGCAACATGACCATGGATGACTTCCCATTTTCATTTGATATTCTCAGTTAAAAACAAATTCAAATATTGCATCTGGTTTCCGTCACTTTAGCACTTGACCCGAATTTGCAAATTGCGATATAATCAATTTGACCGAAAGAAAATCGGTCGTGAATATGGTAAATGTATTAAGCAAAAGCTTTGATCCACGTCTGTTAGGGAAAATTCCCTAGCATGCGTGGTTTTTTTATCGCTTCCATCTTCTAGGAATGAATTAAGGAGGAACCATTATATGAAATCATCCATCTCATCTATCTTCAGTGCACGTTTTCTGCGCAATGCGCTGATTGTTATCTTCGGAAACTTCATCTACGCGGTCGGTGTCGTATTCTTTATCCTTCCTTCCGGACTGATTACAGGCGGAACGACTGGTATCGGACTCATTGTCAATCATTACTTCGGCTTGAATATTTCCATCACCGTCGGTATTTTCAACGTGGCGATGTTCATCCTGGGTGCGCTCGTTCTCGGCATGGAGTTTGCCCTCACCACGCTGATCAGCACGATTTTCTACCCAGTGCTCCTCGGACTCCTCCAGAATGTCGTGGGTGATTTTATCCTGACACAGGACATGTTCTTGAGTGCGATTTTCGGTGGACTCTGCATTGGCATCTCTCTAGCAATGATTATCCGTCTCGGCGCAAGTACGGGTGGTATGGATATTCCACCGCTAGTGCTCAACAAACTCTTCCGCATTCCCGTTTCTGTCAGCCTGTACGTCTTTGACTTTATGATTCTGATTGGGCAGATGTTCTTCTCACCGAAAGACACTTGTCTGTACGGCATTCTGCTCGTAATCGTCTACACTGTTACGCTGGATAAGTTGCTCGCGATGGGTACCGGTAAAACAAAGCTCGAAATCGTCAGCCAACATTCAGAGGCACTGAAGGATGCGATTCTCTCGGATATCGACCGCGGTGTAACACTGCTTCACGGCAAGACGGGATACCTCGGCATCGAGACCGACGTGATTTCTTGCATCATTGCACCGAGAGAGCTCTACAAGATGGAGAAACTCATTCATGAGGTAGATCCAAATGCGTTCATCGTGCTGAGCAAAGTCAGCAACGTAACGGGGCGTGGCTTCTCTCGCGAAAAAAAATATCTGAACAAAGATACTGCAAGCAGTGGACAAAACACCATTGATTCGGTAAAATAGTCATCCAACCCTTGGAGCGGAAGTCTCCGCAGATGCGATCTGAACACGCACTGCGGTCAGGCTTCCGCATTTTTATTGTTTGCATAGATGATATCGCCTCTTGCTTACACAAATATTCTCTTCGAATCATAGGGCGGAACCTTGTATACTCAAGTGCCTTTCATATATAATGAAAGCGATTGTATAAATTGAAATAAGGAGTTAAACATGAGCATTCTTAACGTAGAACATTTGACCCACGGATTTGGCGACCGTCAGATTTTTGAGGACGTATCGTTCCGCTTGCTCGCCGGAGAGCACATCGGGCTGGTCGGTGCCAATGGCGAGGGTAAATCTACTTTTATGAATATTATTACCGGAAAACTTCAACCGGATGAAGGCAAAGTGGAATGGTCCAAGCACGTTCGTGCAGGTTATCTGGATCAGCACACGGAGCTGCAAGCTGGACAGACCATAAAGGATGTATTGAAGACGGCGTTCGACTACCTCTTCGCGATGGAGCAAGAGATGAATGACCTGTACATGTCGATGGGTGACCCTGATGTAGATGAAAAAACAATGAACACGCGAATGGAGGAAGCCGGCACACTTCAGGATCTTCTCACCGCACACGATTTCTACATGATTGATGCGAAGATTGACGAAGTTGCAAGAGCGCTCGGTCTCTCCGAACTGGGTCTTGACCGCGATGTTACGGAACTGTCCGGTGGTCAGCGTACAAAAGTGCTTCTTGCGAAACTGCTTCTCGAGAAGCCGGAAATTCTGCTTCTCGATGAGCCGACCAACTACCTGGATCAAGAACATATCGTGTGGCTGAAGCGTTATCTCGAAGATTACGAGAATGCTTTTATCCTGGTTTCACACGATATTCCATTCCTTAACAGTGTTGTCAATCTCATCTATCACATGGACAATCTGGAACTGAACCGTTACGTTGGCAACTATGACGACTTCCAAGAGGTCTATCAGATGCGCCAGGCGCAGCATGAGGCGGCGTACCAGAAGCAGCAGCAGGAAATCGCGAAGCTTAAGGATTTCGTTGCGAGAAACAAAGCTCGTGTATCGACCCGAAACATGGCGATGTCGCGTCAGAAGAAACTCGATAACATGGAACTAATTGAAAAACAGGCTGAGAAAGTCAAGCCTGAATTCAATTTCCTGGTTGGGCGTACAC
>CAVFWT010000085.1:0-7542 GCA_963626305.1 bacterium
GATTCCTTCGTTTTAAATTTTTATAACATACAGATTCTCTACTTTACTTAGTGTCAACTCTTATAACGGTTCTTTCCGAGCCGTTCCGGATTTTCTTGGGAACTTTGCAGGCGTATTTTTTACTTTCTTAATATACACCAGAACATGGTTTTCAGCAGACTCATCTAACAAATCAATTGTCTCCACTCGGTCCACTTTACCACCCAGTAGATGAATCGCATTCTTTGCTTCTTCCAATTCTTGTTGTGCCTTCTCCCCTTTGTATGCAATAAAGCTGCCACCCACTTTAACGAGTGGCAAACACCATTCTACCAGAACATTCATAGATGCAACCGCACGGGATACGCATAGGTCATATTTTTCTCGATGTAATTTACTTTTCCCTGCTTCTTCTGCCCGAAGGTGATACGTGCTTACATTGAGAACATTCATTTCTGCGGTGATGTCATCAATCACGCGAAGTCTTTTCTGAAGTGAATCGATAAGGCTGAATTCTTTCGTTGGTGCTTCAATCGCAAGTGGCACACCAGGAAATCCAGCCCCCGTTCCCACATCAGCAATTTTCTTAGCAGTCTTCCACTCTGGCGAGTCGATACAAGAAAGAGAATCCAGCAAATGTTTCACCATGAACTCTTCAGGATCTTTGACTGCCGTCAGGTTAATAAATTCATTCATCCGCAGAATTTCATCCATATAATGAACCATCTTCTCTGCTTCATTTATACCAGCACGCTTCTCAAGAGCATCGTAGATTCTACTCATTATCGTTTTCCTTTCCGGATTTATATTCTTTGGAATCATCTTCTTTGGATAACTTCTCTCGAGACTCTTTTTCAAGATAAATGAGAAGTACATTAATATCTGCCGGGGATACACCGGAAATACGGCTCGCCTGCCCCAGGTTCACTGGGCGAATTTGAGTCAGCTTCTGCCGTGCTTCCAATCGAAGTCCCCCGATATTGTTATAATCCATATTCTCCCGGAGATGTTTATTCTCCAGTTTCTTCATCTTTTCTACTTGAGCGATTTGTTTCTGAATGTATCCATCATACTTAATGCGAACTTCGATTTCATATCGTTCGTTTCGAGTAAGATTCGGTCTAGATTCATCATCGATTGCTAGAGTATCTTCGTAATGAATTTCCGGTCGACGAAGCATCTCCGCAAAAGTCAGGTTCTTCTCACTTTCTGAACTGCTATGTTCCTTCAGAAACTCATTCTGAATATCATTCGAAATATTTTTCTTCTGAAGTCTCTCAAGTTCTGCATCCACATTTCGTTTCTTCTGCAAGAATTTCTGATAACGTTCTTCACTAACCGAACCAAATTGGTACCCCAGTTCCGTCAGACGGCGGTCTGCATTATCTTGTCTCAGCAGCAAACGGTATTCTGCACGTGATGTCATAATACGATAAGGCTCATTCGTTCCCTTGGTCACCAAATCATCGATTAAAACACCAATATATGCTTGGTCTCTTCCGAGAATTAACGGTTCTAACCCACGTATTTTCCGAACCGAATTGATTCCAGCCATCAATCCTTGCGCTGCTGCTTCTTCATATCCAGAACTTCCGTTAAACTGTCCGGCACAGAAAAGATTCTTTACAACTTTGCTCTCCAGTGATGGCAACAAACTCTGTGGATCAATGCAATCGTATTCAATCGCATATGCAGGGCGAACAATTTCCCCCTCTTCTAGTCCCGGAATCGAATGATAGAATTCACGCTGAATATCTTCCGGAAGACTGGAGGACATTCCTTGAATATACATCTCATCCGTGTCGAGTCCTTCTGGCTCGACGAAAAGTTGATGCCGCTCGCGGTCTTTAAATCGAGAAACCTTATCCTCAATCGAAGGACAATATCTCGGCCCTACGCCGACAATATTTCCGGAATACATCGCCGATTTATCGAGGTTGTCGAGAATGATTTTATGAGTTTCCGGATTCGTGTAAGAGAGCCAACACGAAATCTGATTTCCACCGATATCCTTTCCTTCATTCATAAAAGAAAATGGCACAATTTCTTCATCCCCGAGTTGCTCTTTCATCTTGTCATAATTCAGACTCTTTCCGAGCATTCTAGCTGGCGTTCCAGTCTTAAAACGGCGCATTGGAAAACCGTATTCATACAATTTGTTCGCAAGTTCGGTCGAGGCTGCTAATCCATTCGGACCACTTTGGAACACGGAGTCGCCGATAAAAATCTTACCGCCGAGGAACGTTCCGGTACACAGAATGACCGCTTTTGCATTGTAACGTGCGAAAGTACGCGTAATGACACCATGCACTTCCCCATCTTCGATAATCAAATCAATGACTTCCGCCTGCTTGAGATGAAGATTCTCCTCCTGCTCAATCGTCTTCTTCATTTCAAGATGATATTTATTTTTATCTGCCTGAGCACGAAGCGAATGAACAGCTGGACCTTTGGAAGTGTTGAGCATCTTGCTCTGCAGGAAAGTCTTATCAATGTTAAGACCCATTTCTCCGCCAAGCGCATCTATTTCGCAGACAAGATGACCCTTACCAGTTCCTCCGATGGACGGATTACATGGCATCATCGCAACCGACTCAAGGTTGATGCAGAGCATCAGCGTCTTCATTCCCATGCGTGCAGCAATCAAACCGGCCTCGCATCCTGCGTGGCCAGCCCCCACTACAATCACGTCATATTCACCCATGACAGGCATATCATATTTGTTTTTCTTCTCTATCGTCATCGAATATTTCCTCGATTTTCCTCGATATTTCTCGATATTTTTCTATTGATTATTTCTAAATTACATATCCTCTATTTTCCAAGGCAAAACTTGGAGAATACGGTATCTAGAATTTCCTCCCCAGCCGTTTCTCCGATGATTTCACCCAGTGCATCGTAGGCGTTATGCACCTGCAGCTCGCAAATCTCAATCGCCTCTTCTGCTTCCAGCAGTTTGAATGCATCATCAATGGATTCGAGTCCACGTGCAAGCGCATTCCGATGTCTTTCACTGGTGATGATATTGCGCTCCATCATGTTCTGAATGCCATCCGAGAACATCTTTTCAATCTTCTCGATAACAACATCCGCCCCATCCATGGATAAAAGTGAAGTTCGTACCACCTCGGCTTTTCCGATTACGCTTTTGATATCGTCCTCCGTCACAGCGCTTCCGAGATCCGCCTTGTTAAGTACAACAAGAACGTGCATTGCATTGGCATCTTTAATCAGTTCTAATTCTTCCTGATCAAACGTTTGACTGCCATCCATTACAAGTATGACAAGATCTGCTGCTTCAATTTCTTCGTGCGACTTCTGAATGCCAATTTTCTCAATAACATCCTCGGTCTGACGAATACCGGCAGTATCCGTCAGAATCAGCGGAATACCACTGATATTAGCACTTTCTTCAATCGTATCTCGGGTCGTTCCCGGAATATTCGTAACAATCGCACGATTCTCACCAAGAAGTGCATTCATCAAAGATGATTTCCCGACATTCGGTTTCCCGGCAATCGCAACGCGAATTCCCTCTTTCGCAATTCTTCCATTGTCACTTGTCTGGAGAAGTTTATCAATATGCTGACGAATTGGACTCAAATCTTCCAAATATTTCTGAAATTCTAACTGCTCAATATCCTCATCCGGAAAGTCGATATTCACTGTCATCTGTGCAAGCACGTCGCGAAGCTGCTCGCGGATTTCGGAAATCTCAACCCCCAGTCTTCCCTTCAATTGACGTTCCGCAATCTGAAGTGGAAGTTCGCTCTTCGCCTTAATAACATCAATAACCGCTTCCGCCTGTGCGAGATCCATGCGTCCGTTGAGAAAAGCCAGCTTCGTGAACTCACCTGGCTCCGCCATGCGAGCACCTGCATCAAGAACGGCGCGAAGTATCATACGAATAGAAAGAATACCACCGTGAGCCTGTATCTCCACGACATCCTCACATGTGTAAGAATGTGGTGCCTTCATGTACAGACAAATTGCCTCATCGATTATTTGATTGGATTTACGATCCATAATATTTCCGTAGTAAGCATATCGCGGCCGGATTACATCTGGACAAGGCTGCATAATTTTACGCAAAATATCTAGCGAGCGATCACCACTAATTCGGACAATTCCGATTCCACCTTCACCCTGTGGTGTGGAAATAGCTGCAATTGTATCGGACATATTTTTAACTCCTTATATAAAACAAGGCCCATCCGAAGATGGGCCTCGCGCTTCATTTATTATTTCTTTTCGATAATAACTCGGCGATAAGGCTCTTTCCCCTCGCTTCTGGTCTGAACGTAAGGATGATCCTGAAGTGTGGAGTGGATGACCTTTCTTTCATAAGGATTCATCGGCTCCAATGTAACGCTTCTTCCCGATCTTTCTACCTTTCCAGCCAGTCTATTCGCTAAGTTCTGGAGCGTGCGCTCTCTCTTCGCACGATAGTTCTCCGCATCCATGATAACTCTCACATAATCATTGCGATCTTTGTTTGCAACGATACTTGCGAGATACTGGATGGCATCCAGCGTCTGACCTCTCTTGCCGATAATCGTTCCGGTATCTTTACCAGTGATTTCAACGTAAATCAGATCTTTGTTTTCTTTGACTTCGAAGTCAAGGTCAATTCCCATTTCGGAAGTAACCTCACGAAGGAATGTCTCTACTGTACTGTTCTCAACAGGCTCTAGGTCTTTAATCTCTGCAAGCAGCGAACTCTCCAGCGGAGTGGTTTCCTTACTTCTGTTATTTCGATGGTTGTTGTTACGGTTATTTCTGCGCTTCGACTTCTCTCTCTTCTTCGTCTTTGCGCTAGCTCGAGCGTCTTCCATCTCTTCACGTTCGAACTTATCATAGTCTTCTCTGATTTCCTCAGGAACTTCAATTTTCTTATTTTCAGGCAGTGCAGCCAGAATTGCATCGATATCATCGAAAGAACTCTTCTCTTTCTTTTTCTCTGCAACGTCTTCCTTCGCCGTAACGCGAACTCTGGCGAGCTTTGAACCTATACCGAGGAAACCTTTGGAGGATTCTTCCAGAACTTCCACGTCGACTTCGTCGATGGTGAGTTTGAGTTCCTTGAGCGCAAGCTCGACAGCTGCGTCAACATCTCCTCCCCATTTTTCTGAAACTCTCATTTAACGATTTCCTTTCATTTTCGAAGTTGCATTCAATCTTCTCTTCAGTTCTTTCTCGGCACGTGCAACCAACTTTGCATGCTCTGTTTTCTTGTGCAGTTCCTTACGAATCTGATTCATTCGAATATTCAGGAAAATCTGAATGACCTGACCGCCAGCCCAATAAATGGAAAGACCAGCTGGATAAGATCTAGCAAGAACCAGAATCGACAATGGGAATACATACTTCATCAGCATGTTCATGGACTGCATCTGAGCGTTGTCTCCGGCGGTAGCCTGAGTCAGCTGCTGCGTCATCGAGA
This sequence comes from bacterium, assembly GCA_963626305.1. Lineage (GTDB taxonomy): Bacteria > Bacillota > Clostridia > Peptostreptococcales > Anaerovoracaceae > Mogibacterium_A. The sequence goes on from CAVFWT010000085.1 coordinate 5,423, forward strand.
ACGAGAAGTAAGTAGCAATCGCTGCAAGAATTGGGAGAATCCAGAGGTCTGGCTGTGCCAGATCCTTGATCCAAAGGAAAGATTCATGTACAGCGAAGTACATATCTTCACTCTTCAAATACTGCATCGGGTTTCTCAGCAATGCGAACAGTCCCATGATGATTGGGAGCTGAATCAGCATTGGCAGGCATCCACCCAGCGGATTGAAGTTCTCCTTCGAATACAACTCCTGCATTGCTTCATTCATTTTCTGCTGATCGTTGGCATACTTCGTCTGAATTTCCTGCATTTTCGGCTGAAGTTCCTGCATGTTTGCAGTGGACTTCGTCTGCTTAATATACAGCGGGAAAAGTACTAACTTAACGATAGCAGTCAAGATAATCAGCGAAACACCATAACTTCCAGTGAAGTTATAGATAAAAGTAAGTAGGTATCCAAGAGGTACCGCGATAATACCCATAAGTATCTCCCTATCTATGGAAGAGGATCATATCCCCCCGGATTACCCGGATGGCATCTCAATATTCTTTTAATCCCTAACCAACTCCCCTTAATCGGTCCGTATTTCTCCAGCGCCTGTATAAAATAAGTACTACAAGTCGGAGTAAAACGACATGTCGGTGGAAAAAGAGGCGAAATGAAAATCTGATATCCCCTTACCATTAAAATTAAAATTTTCTTGATAAAGTTTCCGATTATTTTCATCTAATGCTTATCACTTCTTTTCTCAACAAGATTACAGCCAAGAAGTGCCTTGACGAGCGTACGCTGTACAACTGGGCATTTCTGACCGTTGATTGAATTTCGTGCAACGAAAATAATGTCGTATCCAGGTTTTAATTTGAAATCCATCGTGCGGACAGATTCTCTCATTAACCTTCTGGCTCTGTTTCGACACACACTGTTCCCTACCTTCTTGCTGGCAACAAAAGCGATGCGAGAAACCGAAAGGCGGTTCTTGCGATAGAGTACTACCACGAAGCGACTTCCCCTCGATGAACCTCTGCGATAGACATTATTGAAATTTCTCTGATTTGTTAGAATTTCTTTTCTGCACTTCATCTTATTCAATATAAGTTATAAGCAACGAAAAAAATTAAGCGGTCAGCTTCTTTCTTCCTCTTGCTCTTCTGTTCTTCAGAATCTTTCTACCATTTGCAGTAGCCATTCTCTTTCTGAATCCGTGTTCCTTCATTCTCTGTCTCTTCTTAGGCTGATATGTTCTCTTCATATTCCTTTTCTCCTTCCGATAAATTAATATCTCTAAGTTGATATAAAATAGCTGCACCATCTAAATTTCAAAGGCGCATACATCAAGATATTATACTGACTTGTAATTCAAAAGTCAATGAAACGCCCTATTATCTTCAAAAATTAAATTAATTGTACTTAAATTTTCTATTTATTTTTTTATGAACACAATATTTTGTGTTTCAGAAAAGTTATGCATAATTTTTTCCACAACATGTGTAAAACTATATTTTTGTCCGCCGAATTTTCCCGAATTAATGCACATTATTAACACTTGTTATTGTGGAAAATTTTATGTAAACTATGTTAATAACAAGGAGAAGTACAATTTTGGAGAACAACAACATCTGGGATAATTTTCTACAATTCATTCGGGCGAACACCACCGAAGTTAGCTACAATACATGGTTCACATCTCTCTACATCTACCGTATTGATGAGGATGTGGACATTATTTATCTTGCTTGCAAAGACGACATCAAAATCAAACAGATCAAGAAACGCTACATGCACCTGATTGAACAAGGTTTTGAAAACGTACTGGGCAAGCCTTTTCGCGTTATTGTAAAATTAGAAGACGAATACAAAGAGGAAGCTGCTCCTTCCATCACGAAGGCACAGAAGCGAATTCAGAAATTTGAAGACACCAACAAACTCTTCAATCCAAGAATGTGCTTCGAGAATTTTGTCGTGGGCAATAATAATAAGTACGCACACGCTGCAGCACTTGCTGTTGCCGAATCTCCGGCAGAAGCGTATAACCCGCTCTTTATCTACGGCGGTTCTGGCCTTGGCAAGACCCACTTGATGCAGGCGATTGGCATCTATATTATTCGAAACAATCCAGCGGCCAAAGTCGTGTATGTATC
>CAVFWT010000086.1:0-7317 GCA_963626305.1 bacterium
GGAATTACTTTGTCTTGACGGTTTTCTTTGCGCTCCACTTGGAGTAGTAAGTCTTGCCGCCTTTCTTCATGTAGTTGCGAACCTGTACGTAGTACTTGGTCTTCTTCGACAGCTTCTTAATGGTCTTGCCTTTGCTGGTCTTGCCAACTTTGACATACTTGCTGGAAGCCATGCTGGATTTCTTCGAGTAGCGAATCTGGTATCCGCTGATGACCTTTCGGTTCGACTTGCTTGCCTTCTTCCAGGATACCTTGAAGGATTTCTTGCCTTTCTTCACCTTGAGGCTCTTCACGATGTACTTCGAGTAGCCAGAAAGTGTTTTTACATTCTTCTTCAAGCCGCAACCGGTGCAATAAGAATAGGTTGTGCCGTTCTTGAGGTAGCCTGCTTTCTGGGTATATGTCTTCCACACGTGTGCGCATTCCCAGGTTGTATATTCATTGTTTTCGGCATAAGCCTTGGTGGTTGTTGCCAGCGGGGAGCATACAATGGTTACTTTTCCAAATTCGGTCGCATTTCTTCTGAATGCCTTCTCGTGGAATGTGGTCTGATTGCCCTTGACGTACACTTTCTTCAAACTGTTTGTCCAACCAAAAGCCGTTGATCCGACGGTTTCCACCTTTTCAGGGAGTGTAACTTCTTCGATAGAAGAACACTTGGAGAACGCAGAGTTTTCAATTGTCTTCAAACTATTTGGAAGCGAAACCGTTTGAACGTTCGTGAAATCGGTAAAAGCATATTCGCCGATGTTTGTAATGCCTTCGTTCACGACGATCGACTTGACGAGACCAATGTATTCATCTGTTCTCCAAGGTGCTGCGTTCGAACCGGAATTTGCATAATCCGGCATTGCACCTTCGCCTTTGAAGGTGATGGTACCACGGGACTTATCGAGCGACCAGACGATGGCACCGTTCGAAATCGTTCCGCCGCAATCACCATCAATCTTCGGAATGCTCTTAACGGTTTCTTCGTTGATCTCACCGCAGACCGTGCAATGGATGGAACGCTGTCCGGCTTCGCTGGTGGTTGGTTCCTTGTCAATGGTGTATGTATCTGCCCACTGATGACCGAGTGCCGGAATCTCTTTTGTATCTTTGTAACCGCATTCTGTGCATGTTCGGTATTCACTTCCAGGATTTACGCAATCCGGATCGGTTTCCCTTGTATAAGTTTCCGTGTTATAAGTGTGCTCGATGCAGCACCATGTGATTCCTTCGTTGGTTGCGTATTCTTTGGCTGTTGAGTCCGGGTTGCATCGGATGACGAGTTGCCCACAAAACTCAAATGCATCTTCATCAATTGTTGTGACCGAATCTGGGATGGTTGTTTCTCCGAGTGCCTGACAGAACTGAAATGCTTCGGATCCGATTGTCGTTAGCGTATCAGGCAATTCAACACTGGTCAAATTACTGCATGAGGTAAATGCGTTTGCCGCAATAGATGTTACGCCTTCTTCGATTGTAATCGTTTTGATTTCTTCCTTATAGTCCAATGACGTCCAAGGGTAGGTGTCTTGTTGGGACATTTCTCCCTCTCCGGAGATGGTCATATGTCCGTTACTGTCGAGTGTCCATGTCAAATCGCCGAGCGTGCCGCTGTCAACCGTCTTCTTCGGAATAGAGCGTTTGTCCTTCGTAGCACTGCAATCCTTACAATGGATGGATTCTTCTCCTTCTGTGGTCAGTGTTGGCTCTTTGTCGGTCGAATATTCTGTCTTCCAGGTGTGGTCAATGCACTGCCAGGAATAACCGTATCCTTCTGCTGTTTTCTGTGTCTCCGAAGATGGAACACATCGAAGGATGTAACCCTTCGCAGCGTCTGAAAAGGTCCACATGCTGAACGTTAGGTTCGTATTTCGAATAATAAACTCCGTAACAGAGGAGCAACCGAGGAATGCTTTATCGCCTACCGTGGTTACAGTCTCTGGTAAATCAACAGACTTGAAACCAGTGCAATCATAGAAAGCACCTTCGGAAATCGTTTCGACGGATGATGGAATTGAAAGATCCGTGAGATTATTGCAATAAGCAAATGCGCGGGCACCGATTTTGGTAATACCATCTTCAATTACGACGGAAGTGATCTGTTCCTTGTATTGACACCAAGGTGCGAATGTCCCTTGAATATATTGGTATATATCACTCTTCTCATCATCATAATCCGGCATTTCGCCAGTTCCGGAGATGGTCATACAACCGGTGCTATCAAGTTTCCATGTTATTTTTCCAGAAGCAATTTCACCGCCAACGAATTCTTTTTTTTCAATTGCCTGAACGTCTTTCTTTCCGTCACACTTTGTGCAATGGATGGAACTGCTGCCTTCTTCGAATGGGGTCGCTTCTTTATCTGTGGTGCGCTCGGTATTCCATACGTGATCGGCATCGTTTGCACATTCTCTTGTGATTCCGTTATCGGAAGCATATTTGCCGACGCTCGAACTGGAATCAGTCGTGCACTTGATGGTAACAGAATCCTTGATATTCAGGAAGGCGTCGCTACCGATTTCCGTTTTCTCGTTCGGAATCGTAATTTCTTTTAACTTAGTACAGTTGCCAAAAGCATTCGAACCAATAGTGGCAGTTGTTTTTGGCAAGGTAATGCTTTCTAATGAAGTGCAATCATAGAATGCATAATCCGCTACTGCTTCTAATGTTGGGCCAATGGAAACCTTGGTGAGTTTATTAAAACCCTTAAATGCATTTTTGCAGATTGTGACGATACCATCATCCGACCCCACGCCAATTTCTACAGAAGTGATGTTCTTCTTATATTTGTTCCATGGAATAGCATCTTCTGTATCGTAATCATCGATTGCTCCAATACCGGTAAGGCAGAGGCGTCCATCTGAAAATACGGTCCAGCTTATAGAACCAATTGTGCCTCCATCTTCCGTCATCTGCGGAGTTGTTTTGACCACTTGGCGAGCGCTGCATTTCGTACAATGGTGAGATTCGATACCTTCCTGGAACGGGGTTGCTTCTTGGTCGGTAGTAATTTCTTCCGACCATTCGTGCTGGGAATCCAGAAGGCATTCTTTCTTAATGCCTTGATAATCCGCAAATTTCGATGCGCTGGAACCCGGATTGCTTTTGATGGTAATCGTACCGGTAATGTTCAGAAAAGTATAGAAATCAAGGCTAACGCTGTCGTTAGGAATGGTGATTTTCTCTAGGCTAGAGCAATCACCGAAGGTTGCATATCCAATAGAGTTCACGCTGTCCGGCAGTTCAATCGTCTTCAGCGATTCGCAGTGATAGAATGCATAGGACGCGATTTCTGTTACAGAAGAAGCGATGGAAACACTGGTAAGATTAATGCACTCGCTGAATGAATCATTACTGAGCTTGGTGATACCATCTTTAATTACAATCGTAGTGATATCCTTCTTGTTATCGTACCACGGTGCATGCTTCGATTCCGTATTATTATCGTAATCCGGCATTTTCCCTTCGCCAGAGATGGTCAGAACGCCGTCTTTGAGACTCCATTCTATGTTGTCATCGGATTTCGAATCGCTGTTGTCTGTCGAGCTGCTGTCACTTGTGGCATCTGCGTCGTCGCTGGCAACACTTGCGTCATTGGATTCTTTGAAATCTTCTTCGGTTTTCGATGCAGCGGTATCTGCCTCTGTAGAAGCCTTCGTAGATTCTTCGTCACTTGCGTCGCTCGCTGTGTCCGTTGATTCTTGCTGACTATCCGTTGTCTGTTCCTGATTTGTCGCCGAATCAGTATTCGCTGCTTCGGTGGCTGCAAGAGCAGGGGTAGAATAGGTGACAATAATCATGAAACACAAGAGGAGCGATGATAATTTCGCCAATTTCTTTTGCATGTTCTTTCCCCTTTGTTGAATCGTGATGTAAGGTGTTTTGAATTCTTGCTTTTACCCGATGTAAAGTAAGGTGAGACAAGAATTTCTGAGAATCAAAACACTATGAAAATTATAACATTTATGAAAAGGGATAGTGATAAAAATTTATAGCTTTTGCGGAAAATTAAACAAAAGGGCACATCTGGGCTTGGCGAGAAGACGGTCCGTCTAGCTCGCACTCGGCAGCACCATGTCGCATCGGATTTCTGTGTCAACAGCTTCTGGGAGAAGATGTTCGCCGTGCGGAAATATATTTCGACCCAGCGAGCTCATATGCTGCAACCTATAAGTATCACTGCAGCGACCGCGGATTCGTGGCTGGGCTGATCGGCATCCGAGTAGATCAGGATGAGAACCTTCGTGCGTTACTCGTAACGCGATGGCAGCGGTCAATGCCGTGTCTGCCACAACACTGGTATGCTCGGGATACAAGGTCTACATTCCGCTGAACCAGACGATTCAGACGATGATGAATGTCGGCCGCAAAATGCCGGCTTGCCACCGATGCACCGGTGGCGGATTGAACTTAACGCCAGCTGGAACTAAGCTCAACGAAAGAGAAGAAATCTATCGGAACAGTCTGTAGTGTGGAATAGTCGATAGTGGAATTACGCAAAATAGACCGCCCGTCGCCAGACATTTTGTCTAGCGACGGGCGGTCTTTATGTGCGATTAAGTTTTCGGTTACTTTGTCTTGATGGTTTTCTTTGCACTCCACTTGGAGTAGTAAGTCTTGCCGCCCTTCTTCATGTAGTTACGAACCTGTACGTAGTACTTGGTCTTCTTCGACAGCTTCTTAATGGTCTTGCCTTTGCTGGTCTTGCCAACTTTGACATACTTGCTGGAAGCCATGCTGGATTTCTTCGAGTAGCGAATCTGGTATCCGCTGATGACCTTTCGGTTCGACTTGCTTGCCTTCTTCCAGGATACCTTGAAGGATTTCTTGCCTTTCTTCACCTTGAGGCTCTTCACGATGTACTTCGAGTAGCCAGAAAGTGTTTTTACATTCTTCTTCAAGCCGCAACCGGTGCAATAAGAATAGGTTGTGCCGTTCTTGAGGTAGCCTGCTTTCTGGGTATATGTCTTCCACACGTGTGCGCATTCCCAGGTTGTATATTCATTGTTTTCGGCATAAGCCTTGGTGGTTGTTGCCAGCGGGGAGCATACAATGGTTACTTTTCCAAATTCGGTCGCATTTCTTCTGAATGCCTTCTCGTGGAATGTGGTCTGATTGCCCTTGACGTACACTTTCTTCAAACTGTTTGTCCAACCAAAAGCCGTTGATCCGACGGTTTCCACCTTTTCAGGGAGTGTAACTTCTTCGATAGAAGAACACTTGGAGAACGCAGAGTTTTCAATTGTCTTCAAACTATTTGGAAGCGAAACCGTTTGAACGTTCGTGAAATCGGTAAAAGCATATTCGCCGATGTTTGTAATGCCTTCGTTCACGACGATCGACTTGACGAGACCAATGTATTCATCTGTTCTCCAAGGTGCTGCGTTCGAACCGGAATTTGCATAATCCGGCATTGCACCTTCGCCTTTGAAGGTGATGGTACCACGGGACTTATCGAGCGACCAGACGATGGCACCGTTCGAAATCGTTCCGCCGCAATCACCATCAATCTTCGGAATGCTCTTAACGGTTTCTTCGTTGATCTCACCGCAGACCGTGCAATGGATGGAACGCTGTCCGGCTTCGCTGGTGGTTGGTTCCTTATCTATTGTGTAGTCGGTGGACCAAGTGTGTGTTCCAGGCGGATCGATTGTCCACGTCTCTTTGTAACCACACTCCGTGCATTCGTGATACCCTGTTCCGGGATCCACACAGGTAGGTTCTGTTTCTATTTCATCCTTGCCAAAGGTGTGCTCAATGCACTGCCACGAATAGTTGTATTCCTTTGCGAAGTCTTTCGCTTGAGATGTTGGGTCGCACTTAATGGTAACCTGATTGCTTCCATTAAATGCAGCTTCGTTAATTGTAATATTCTTGCTACGGATGATTACTTCGCTTAAATTGTCGCAGTGGTTAAATGCCCATGCCCCGATGAACGTTATGCTGCTTGGCAAGTCGACGCTAGTGAGCGCTGAACAATATTGAAATGACATGCCAATCTGAGTTACGCTCGCTGGAATTTGCACGCTTTTGAGGTTGGCATAATTGTTACAAGCATAGTCGCTGACGAAAGTGATGCCATCTTCAACAACGAGCGAAGTAATATACTGGCTGTAATTCTGCCAAGGTGGAAGCTCGTCACTTGTGTAATTCTTCATTTGTCCACTGCCAGAAATTGTTAAGACGCCATCGGCATCGACGTTCCAATGAATGTTGTCATCATCACCACTTGCTGGTAATGAAACATCGCTACCGGTATTGCTTTCGCTTTCGGTATTGTCAGTGGTATCGGTAGTGCCATCGGTGGAATCGTCACTTTCGGCGACTGAATCGCCTTTCGACGATTGCGAGCTTGTATCCACTTGTTCCGCGCTGACTGCCGGTGAACGCTGTGTGTCACGCTCCTCCGTTGATGTCTCCGTACTCGCAAACGATGGCATCGAATACATAGCCACTATTACGAAACACAGGAAGATGGATAATCGTTTTGCAAATTTCTTTTTCATGTCCCCCCCTTTTTTTGGTGAATCGTCATGTGTGCAAGGGAATTTTATTTTTACCAAGCGAGTGCCCTGTCGGACTCGAATCCTTTGCGCACAGAAAACTAACAAAATTATACCATTTATGATAAACTGAGGGGCACATATTTTTGCGAAAACATGATTTTACATAAAAATGAGAAAAATCTAATGTTCTTCTCATTTTATTTTCATGTTCTTTCGGTAACATATATGTAAAATAGGAAGTTGACAGGATCGGCGGAGTGTAGTGCCGATACGAAGGGAAAGGTATATGAAAATTCTGATTACGACAGATTGGTATCGCCCGGCAATTAACGGGGTGGTAACGTCTGTGGAAAATTTGAGAACAGGCTTATTGAACGCGGGACACGAAGTGCGCGTGGTGACGTTATCCCAGAACTTACACTCGTGGAGCGAAGACGGCGTATATTATCTCGCATCGCTCAACATGGGGATGGTATACGAGAAGGCGCGCGTCAAGTTGCACGTTCCGAAAGATATGATTCGTGACATTCTGGCGTGGGGTCCGGATGTGATTCACAGCCAGTGCGAATTCTCGACATTCCGCGTTGCGAAGGAAGTGGCGTCGCTATGCAACATCCCGATTGTACATACCTACCATACGGTGTACGAGAATTACATGCATTACATCAAGCTCAATCACAAGATGGGCGTGAAACTAGCGGAGGTGCTGTCGCGCAAGCTCCTGTCGAGCACAGATGCAGTCATCGCACCCTCTGAGAAAATTGAGAGCATGTTGCTTCGTTACCGCGTGAAAGAACCCATCTGCGTCATTCCGTCCGGAATTG
>CAVFWT010000087.1:0-7288 GCA_963626305.1 bacterium
TCGCCGTACTGTTAATGAGATGAAGTAATTCCTGATAAGTTAGATTTTAGTGAGATACAAAGATATTGTGAGTTGTGACGATATTTATGTGTTGTGACTACTAGAACTGTCGCTTAAAACTTAGAACTCAGAGTGAAGGAAACGAAGACTAAATGAACTATTTTGAACTTCGAATGGAAACTCAAGGCGTTGGCGTTGAGTTCATTGAAAATAAATTGATGGAGCTTGGTGTGACGCAGTTCGTCATTGACGATCCGAACATCGATATTCAAATGATGGATGAAGCGTGGGGCACGGAATATGTGGATCGCGAGGAAATCATGGAGGATGCGAATCGCTGCGCTTCAGTCACGGTATATACAGAAGAAATGGAAGAAGCGAAGTCGCTTCAATTCGAAATGGAACGCTGGGCGGAACGAATGCGGAAGCAGCTTTCGGAAGGAGACTTCGGAGAGCTGCTGAATGCGGATTCACTGGGAAGCATGAAGATGACCCTGACGATGCGCGGGGATGAGGAATGGAAGGATAAGTGGAAAGCTTATTTCAAGCCGGCGAAGATTACCGAAGATATCGTTGTATGCCCAAGCTGGGAAGACTATACCAAAGAATCAGATTCAGAGATTGTGGTGTCCATCGATCCCGGAATGGCTTTCGGTACAGGAACGCATGAGACCACATCACTGACCACTTTGCTGATGGAGAAGTACCTGAAGCAGGGGGAATCGCTGCTTGATGTAGGCTGCGGAAGCGGAATTCTTTCCATTATTGCATCGAAGCTAGGAGCTGGAGAAGTTCTCGGCATCGATATTGACGATGAAGCAGTTACCGCCTCTTGTGAGAATGCGAATTTGAATGAAATCGGTAACAATGTGTCATTTCAAATTGGTGATTTGACGAAGGGCGTGGAATTCAAAGCGGATGTTGTCGTCGCAAATCTCTTGACACATCTCGTGCTTCAGCTTAGCCCGGATATTCCGACACACTTGAAAGACGGAGGCCGCTATATCACCTCTGGAATTCTAGTCGAGCAGGAACAGTCGGTAGTGGATGCGCTGGAAGAACTTGGTTTTACCGTTCTAGAGATTGCAGAAAAAGGCGATTGGTGCTGCATCGCAGCAAAGCTGTAGTCGTTGGTAATCAAGTGCTGTAAACGCTACTATTTATTGAAATTTGTATATCAAAGGAGTTGATATAAATGCCAATCAAAGTACCAAATGATTTACCGGCAATAGATACCTTAACAAAAGAAAACGTTTTCGTAATGACGGATACCCGCGCGATTACACAGGAAATCCGTCCACTACACATATTGCTTCTGAATCTGATGCCGACGAAAATCGACACAGAGACGCAGCTCGCAAGACTGCTCGGAAACACGCCACTGCAGATTGAACTGGAACTTCTGCAGACGGCAACGCACAAGGCACAAAACGTGTCTGAGGAGCATATGATTTCGTTCTATAAGACATTCAACGAAGTCAAAGACGAGTATTATGACGGCATGATTATCACCGGTGCTCCGGTGGAGAAGATGGCGTTCGAAGAAGTGGATTATTGGGATGAGCTCTGTGAAATCATGGAGTGGACGAAAACCCACGTGCACAGCACGTTCCACATTTGCTGGGGTGCTCAGGCTGGACTCTACTATCATTATGGAATTCAGAAGCATATGCTTCCGAAGAAGCTTTCTGGTGTCTACAAGCATCACCTAGATCAGAAACATGGGATGTTGTTCCGTGGATTCGATGATGAGTTCTATGTTCCGCATTCCAGAAACACGACGGTATACCGTGAAGATATTGAAGCCAAAACCGAGCTGAAGATTCTTTCTTCGTCAGAAGAAGCAGGTGTATTCTGCGTCAAATCCACGAATGACCGACAGATTTTTGTGACGGGCCACTCGGAATATGATGCGGATACGCTTCTCAAGGAATACGTTCGTGACAAGAAAGCAGGAATCAATCCGGAAGTTCCGGATCACTATTTCCCGAATGACGATGACACGAAGGATCCAATTGTCAATTGGCGTTCTTGTGCGAACTTGATTTATTCCAACTGGATTAACTACTTCGTATATCAGTCGACCCCATATGATATTCACATGATTGACAATGAGGATTTGGCACCAGCGCTGAAGAACAAATCGGATCGTACGGTGGCGAAATTTGGTGGATCTTCTCTAGCGGATGCAGAGCGATTCCGAAATGTAAAGAAAATTGTGGAAAGTGATTCGGCGCGCAAATACATTGTAGCATCGGCACTTGGCCGCAGTTCAGAAAACAAGGTTAAAGTAACTGATCTTCTGATTCAGGCGGTGAGAGAACCCGAAACATTTGAAGAAAACATTTTGATGGTTTCGAAGCGGTATCAATCGATCGTAAGTGAGCTCGATTTAAAGACGGATATTTCCGCCCAAATTTCAGCAATCGTGGAAGAGTACCATCGATTGTTGGATGCAAATGAAAATCCGCTTCCATATGTTTCGAGCCGTGGCGAGTATCTTTGTGCTCAGCTGCTGGCAGAATATCTCGGTTTTGAATACGTGGATGCTGATGAGCTCATTCGCTTCCATGAAGATGGAACCCTGAATCTCGACAAAACGCAAGAATTAATCGCTTCGGCTCTTGAACACAAGGAACATGTGGTAATTCCGGGATACTATGGACGAACAGAAACCGGTCGTGTGTGCACATTCTCTCGTGGCGGTTCAGACATTACGGCTTCCCTGATTGCTGAAGCGTTAAAAGCAGATTTATATGAGAACTGGACAGACGTGCCAGGCATGCTGATGGCGGACCCGAAAATTGTCAAGAATCCGCTCAGCGTTCCGGTAATCAATTACCGTGAACTAAGAGAATTAGCGCTTTGCGGTGCCGAAGTCATGCATGAAGATGCAGTTGCTCCGGTAAGACGAAGAGGGATTCCATTAAATATTTTGAGCAGCTTGGAGCCAGAGAAACCGGGCACATTGATTGTAAAAAATGCTGACTTCTATCAGAGCGTGCTTGATATTTCCGGTATTTCCGGTAAGACGGGATACTCTTCCATATTGATTGAGAAAGAAAGATTGACAGAAGATCCTTCGCTCAAGGGAGAAATTGACGGAATCTTCCACAAATACGGATTAAAGATTGCAGCGGAACAGAGTGGACTAGATTCGATATCACTCGTTGTAAATGGTGAGAAGTTAAGAAAGTGTGAAGATTCACTCTTGAGCGAGATTAGAGAAGTAACTGGTACGGACGATGTGGATGTATCCACTGCTCTTGCCACAATTGCGATTGTGGGACGTAATGTTGGAAATACGATGTCGGTCTCACTCCGCATATTTGAAGCACTTTCGAATGAGCACATCAATCTTCGTTTTGTCGATCACGGTGCGGAGCAGATTAGCGTGCAGATTGGCGTCAGTGAGTCAGACTACAAGAAAGCCATTCGCGCAATCTATCGGATGTTCACAAATATTCCGGAAAGTGCAGAATAATTGCTCAAATTTAAATGTTAGAGGAAGGGACTAGGTTTGGACAGCAAAGTAAATTTGGAAGAGGAAAATGTCAAAGAACGTATCATTCGCACCTCTTGGAGTCTTTTTTCTAGTAAGGGCTTCGATAAAACGACGCTGAATGATATCATTACGAAAGCGAATATATCAAAGGGGACATTTTATTATTATTTTCGCAGTAAAGACACATTACTCAACACATTATCTGTTATATTTGATGAAGAATACCGCAAGGTGGAAGAACGAACCCCAGAGGAACTGGATTCCTTTGAGAAGCTGATGTTCTTGAATTATGAAATTCATACTTACATCGGTGAAAATATCGATTCCAGCTTGCTGGCTAGTCAGTATTCAGCACAATTGACGAATAATGATGAATCGAATTTGCTCGACAAGAATCGCTACTACTTTACTATTTTGACAAAAATTATCGAGGAAGGGCAGCGAAAGAATGAGCTTCGTTCTGATTTGTCAGTAAGTGAAATGGTGAGGCTCTATGGACTCTGCGAGCGCGCAATCGTTACTGATTGGTGCATGAATAACGGCTCGTATTCGTTGGGCGAATATAGCCGCAAAGTGATGCCACTTCTCTGTGGTAAATTCCGCGTCGAGAAGGACGCTTCATCAGAAAATTAATGAGACGAAAAGGAGAATTATGTATTACAGAAGTAATAACGGTTGGGGTTGTTTGATTCTTATGCTGATTGGCTTCCTTTGCTTATCGGCAATGCTGAAGATTCTATTTACGCCTGCGTTCTGGATTGTGATTGCAATTATCTTTGTTATTTCTTGGATTCAGCGTTTGCTCAATCCGAATGGTAGGGATGATTCAGAGGAGTATACAGAATATAACCGTGGTCAGTACAACTCTGCATCTGGTTCCGGAAGCGATTTTGATTCTACAGAGTATTCCGAAGGTACGGATGATCCGAATCGAATGGAAGAAGTCTACGAGAGCAATGCGGTTGATGTCGATGATGTAGAGGTTATTCGTGACGATGATGCGAACTAACGCATTGTTCAATTAGCTGCAAAATCGGAAATCTATGATGTGAGAGGCATTCCAAAGGAATGCCTCTTTTTTGATACATCACAAAAACTTCACGAAGAACAATTGTTAAAAAATTGATTATGGGTTGCATTGATGTTATAATAAATTTACAATAATTAAAATAATTTTTACATTTGTGAGGTGAACTATGACACAAGATGAAAGACTTGAAATCTTATCTAGTATCGCAATGGGGCTTTCTAAAATTATGGGAAATGATACAGAAGTTGCGGTTCACGATTTGCAGAAAATGGAATTAAACTATGTTGCAAATGGATATATTACGGACCGTAAAGCGGGATGTCCTCTGGAAGAGGGCGTTACTCGCTCCATTGAGAAGTTATCGGATGGCGACGGTCATTTGGTTGGATACGAGAGCCGCACGACGAAAGGCAAGAAATTGCGTTCGTCTCATATGCTGTTCCGCGATGATAACGGGGAATGCGCAGCGATGCTATGCATCAATCAGGACACGACATCTATCAATGATGTTATTCAGCATCTGACTAATCTTATTCGAATCAACGTTCAAGAAGATGGAGAAGAGAATCTCCGAGAAGAAGAGGATTACATCCAGAGGATGACACAGGAAGTCATTCTGCGCACTGCAGAGATGATGAATCCGATGGAATTGACGACCAAAGAAGGAAAGATGGAACTGCTTCGACGTCTCAAGGTGAAGGGTGTGTTTGACGTGAAAGACGCCGTTCCGTTTATTTGCAATGTGATTTCGGTGTCTCAGGCAACGCTCTACAATTACCTGAGGGATCTTCGCTTGGAAGAGGAACAGGAACCGATTGAACAGTTGAAGGTCAAATAGAAAATACAGGAGTTGTTAATGAATAGTTATAATTTGTTGGAGTTTAAAAATCGAAAAGGGACGAATTCCTTAAAATGGGATGAGCTTGAGTCTCAGTTCGGCCGTTCAGATCTTCTCGCTGCTTGGGTTGCTGACATGGATATTGCATCTCCTGTTTGTGTTAATAAGGCTTTGAAAGAGTATGTCGATTTCAATACGTACGGATATCAGGGTTCTCAGGATAGCTTTAAAGATGCTTTTATCCACTGGATGAAGGAATATCATAATTATGAAATCAGCGAACATTGGATTCGTTATGCGCCAGGAGTTGTTCCGGCAATCTACTGGATTATACAAATGATGACAGAAATTGAAAATTCGGTTGCTATTATGTCGCCGGTCTACTATCCGTTCGCAAATGCGATTCGCGATACTTCGCGAACACTTGTCGATGTGCCACTTCTCAAGAATGAAGAAGGATACTATCGCATGGATCTCGAGAAATTCGAGGAAACTGTACAGAAGAAGGATGTAAAATTATTTATTCTTTGCTCTCCACACAATCCGGTGGGGCGTGTGTGGACGGAAGAAGAGTTGAGAAGCGTTCTGGATATTTGTCGTCAGAATGGTGTCTATGTAATTGCGGATGAAATTCATCACGATATTATCATGCCGGGACAGCAGCACATCAGTGCGGCTACACTTGGAGATTATGACAGCATTCTGTTCACGCTGACATCGGCATCCAAGACTTTTAATTTGGCAAGTTGCCAGAATGCGATGGCGATTATTCCGAACGATGCACTTCGCTCGAAATACGATTCCTTTGTTCGTCATATTCATTTGCAGAATGGGAGCAGCTTTGGATATATCGCTTATGAAGCTGCATTTCGTGAGGGTCGTGAATGGCTCGAAGAATTGAGACAACTCGTATACGATAACTTCCAGATTCTGAGCAAGGGTATCAGGCATAAATTACCGGAAGCCGTCGTGTCGCCACTTCAGGGAACATATTTGGCATGGGTAGACTTGAGCGCTTACTTAGAAAATCAAGATACCGAAAGGGTGATAAAGGACGTATGCGGACTGGCACTCGATCTCGGTGAATGGTTTGGTAGAAATCGTTATGAGAATTTCGTTCGAATTAATTTGGCGACCTCGCCGGAAAATGTTCAGCAGATTGTTGCGAGACTCGATAAACTGAAGACATTGTAGTTGCGCTGTAGTCAAAGCTGATTGTCAAGAATTACAACGTAGAAAACGACATAAGAATAACGAGATGGGGGAATGAGATTGCGATGGGAGATTCTAATACGAAAAAACGAATTCTCGCACTGACGCGATATCTTTGCACAGAAACGGATGAAGATCATCCAGCGAGCACGTATGAATTATTAGATTACTTGGACAAGATTGGTCTTAGCACGAATCGAAAGACGCTTCGTCAGGACATGGACGTACTCGTGGATATAGATTCGCCGTATGATATTGTGGAAATTAAGAGCAAACCTAATAAATATTTCTGTGGTTCAAGAGAATTTGAATTGCCGGAACTGAAATTGCTTGTCGATGCCGTTTCTTCTTCGCGTTTTATCACGCCGAAGAAGAGTGACCAACTGATTTCAAAGCTAGGTAAATTTGTCAGCTCGCAGCAGCGCAGTCTTCTCGAGCGTCATCTGGTCTACAAGAGCCGAATCAAGGCGTTGAATGAAAATATCTATTACATCATTGAGATGATTAATGAAGCGATTGTAAATAATCGCCAGATTGAATTCAATTATTTTGAGTATAATGCAGAGAAAGAACGTGTGCTTCGGAGAGAAGGCGAAATCTATTGTCTCAGTCCATATACCTTATTCTGGAATGAAGATTTCTATTACGTAATCGGATGGTCAGAGAAACACGGAAACATATCTTCGTTCCGTGTGGATCGAAT
>CAVFWT010000088.1:0-7199 GCA_963626305.1 bacterium
CTTGCACATAGTCCTGAATATCTTCCTGAACCATCTCAAGCCATTCTTCTTCCACCATGTCCGTCTTCGTCACCACGATGATGCCATCGTCGATTCCAAGTGCCTGAAGAATTTCGAAATGCTCTCTCGTCTGCGGCATAATCCCTTCATCTGCTGCTACTACAAAGAGAACGAAATCAATTCCACCGATACCAGCGAGCATGTTCTTGATGAACTTCTCGTGACCCGGCACATCAATAACACCGATGTTATATCCTTCGTCATTCGGAATATGCGCGAAGCCCAGTTCGATGGTGATTCCGCGTTTCTTCTCTTCTGCAAGGCGGTCGGTGTCGATACCAGAAAGTGCTTTGATTAGAAGCGTCTTGCCGTGATCGACATGACCTGCTGTTCCGATAATAATATTCTTCATCTATTTCATCTCCTCAAAAGCTGCCGCAACAGTTGACACCTCTTCCTCGCAAATGGTACGAACACAGAGGAGCAGCTGATTGTCGTGAATTCGCGCGATAATCGGGAGCTCGTTCTCTCTCAGGAGCTCTTCTAGATGCTGTGCACTCTTCGTATCTGATGTAATTGCTGCTGCAAATCCTGGAAGATATACCATCGGGGCCGAACCTCCGCCAATCTGATCCTCTACTGGAACAACCCGTGCGTGGATATCATTGTCCTGATTCTCAATCAATTCGGTGAGTTTTGTTGCTCTCGCCTCCATGGAATTTGGTGACTCAGTGATCATGTGAAGCACTGGAATATCCTGCTTCGCCTTCTCTGTATCACGGTATTTTTTCAGCGTCTCCTCCATCGCAGCGAATGTCATTTTATCCACACGAAGTGCACGTGCAAGCGGATGCTTCTTCATCTTCTCAATGTACTTCTTCTTTCCAACAATGATGCCACCCTGTGGGCCACCCAAGAGCTTATCCCCACTGAAAAGCATTACATCAATGCCCGACGCTAAGGATGCCGGCACATTCGGCTCATCCAGTCCGTACTTAGAAAGATCAACCATCAGACCATTACCCATGTCAAAAATAACCGGTAAATCATGCTTCTTACCGATTTCGACGAGTTCGTCAAGCTCTGCCTCTTCTGTAAATCCCATAATTCGGTAATTGCTGGTATGCACTTTCATCAGTGCCCCAGTGCACTCTTCATCGATGGCATTTTCATAGTCGCCCGGCTTCGTCTTGTTCGTAGTTCCAACCTCTCTCAGGGTTGCACCGCTCTGCTCCATGATGTCTGGAATACGGAATGCGCCACCAATTTCGACGAGTTCCCCACGAGATACGATAACTTCTTTACCTGCTGCCATGGAAGACAGAACAATCATCGTTGCGGAAGCGTTATTATTCACCATCATGGCATCTTCAGCACCTGTGAGCTCACAAATCAATTCTGAGATGATGTTGTGTCTCGACCCACGTTTGCCCGCTGCCACATCGTATTCCAAATTCGAATATCCCTTGGATACGGCTGCGACATTTTCTACCGCTTCTTTGCACAGCGGCGCGCGGCCGAGATTCGTATGCAAAATCGTACCCGTTGCATTAATCACCGGATAAAGGTTATTGCAATCCTCCGCTTCCATTTGTGCAATTACACGATTTGCAACGTTTGCGATATTCATTCGTTCTATATCAAAGGCATCCAATTCTTCCTGTGTCAGGGACAGAATTTCCTGACGCAAATGATCAATTACCGAGCGAGCGGCTTCTGTCACCACACTTCTGCCAGCACTGGTAAAATGAAGTTCCAATCCGCCCTCTTTGAGCAGTTCATCAATCTTTGGAATCCGCCTAAGAATTTCGTTCTTCTTCATGTCTTTATCTCCTGTAGAAAAGCATAATCATACACAGTAATATTACCACAAGTAATAGGCTTTTACCACTGCAAGCAATGTTTGCCATTCGTGAAGATTTGTTGAATAATTTGAGCACAAAAAAGGAACCCAGAGGTCCCTTGGAATGAATTAAATTATTCCTTATCTCGATGCGACAAATAATAATATGTCGCCGTGCCACATATCATTTCAACAATACAACTAACATGTGGCGGGAGTACGTGGGAATCGAATCGAAAGGGTGTAATTCTACCATTACAGACGAAACCGCCCAAACCGTTTATTTATCACGGTTTTAAGGCGGTTTTGTCATTTGTTAATCTAGCGTGTCTAATGTGAAGATGTCACCGCAATGGCACGCTTTTTTTATTTGTTTGCTTCGATATCGGCACGAATTAGAGCCTTAATATAACCTTGTTTATTTCCGACACTTGCGAGCTTCTCTAAGATGTCGGCATCGGTTTTTCGATTCAGTTTCATCTGGATCTGTGTCGTGTTCGCCTTATCATATTTCGCCTGTGCTCTGTTCTGTGCTTCACTTACCATGTTGTTACCCTCCTGTTACCTTGTTGTTACTCTGATGGTAGGGACACGTTCGTCCCTACCATCTTCAGCAATTACTTCTTTTCGGATTCTTTGACCAGCTTCAGCACTGCCCACAGTGTAACCAAGCTTGTGCATAGGCTGAGAATACTAATAATTAAATTCAGCATTGCGTTCTTGAATGATGGATGCTATTATCAACCCAGAGGGGCGAAAGCCCCTCTGCATGTGTGAATCACATGTGGGTTATTTTCTGATTGACTTGACGGCGATTATCGTGCTTGCGAGGTTGATAATCGCTGTTGTCATTTCTACCAGAATTCTGAATGTCTCCATCATCCTGCCCTCCTTTCCTTTAGTATGTATATATTATACACCTATACCTTTCATTTGTCAATACCTATATTTCAATTTTTGCATAAAAAATGAGGGCGGATTACTCCGCCCTCATTCCGAAAGGATACATAAATGATAAAAACCTTGAAATAATTATTTGAGTCTTATCTTAACATAAATTTTCCGCTTCTCGTATGAAGTTTTTCGCTTTGCTCCGAGGTTTTTCGCCTTGATGTCCGAGCCACCGCAAGAATACCATAGAGGCTTCCCGGCTTTGTTCTTTCCAACATAGACCATTGTGTGAGGTTTGTTCGCGAATCCACAGATATCGCCTTTCTTCAGTCCTGCCTTGCTCCACGTCTTCTTTGGATAGGTGACCTTCGCCTTCTTTTTGATGGTACTTGCACCACTTCCATGTACTGCCGTACTGAGCCAGATGTATTTGCCCTTTGGCAGCACTCCGATTTTCTGCAGACCGAAGCTGACGAATGTCGCGCAATTGGTTCGCTTCTTCTTGATGCAAGAACTGAGGCTCGTGCAAGGACTACTATTACTGTACTTCACCTTCGCGCTAATCATCTGACTAGATATGGTCTTCATCGCATCGCATAGCTTCTCGCCCTTAGACTTCTCGTTGTTGCTTACCAGCTTGACGTACTTCTCACCTTTCGCACTCTTCCAGATTGTCCAGCCTTTCAGTTTTGGAACATAGACATAGTAGCCTTTAATCTTCGTCGCGGTGAAGGTTGTGCCGACTGCAAGAGTCGATTTCAGCTTACTTTTGTAGCTTGGCTTAACTCTGAGAGGGTCCGTCTTGATTACCTTGTAGGTTCGATTGATACTCCTACTTGCCACTATAGACTTCCTTTCCGTTCGAGTCGTAGACATTTAGATTGTATTTGTCGGCACATGCCTTTGCGTTCTTCAGGTCGCTAAAAGCACCTTTCTGACTAGTACTATCCTTCCACGACTTGCGCACACGGTACAGTGTGACGTTCTTCGACTCGGTCTTTCCGTCGCTGAATGTCACTCCGAGGTAATTGCAAATGCCTTTCGCGATACACTTGCCATAAGCATCAGACTTATCCCTCAGGATAGCAAGGTCGGCCTTGATGGCACCAGTCTCCAAGATGCAGGCCGTCATATCCGTGCCATTCAGTTCCCATAGATCCGTTCTTTTCTGCACGCCTCTTGAGTTCATTCCCATTTCGTTCTTGATAGCTTTGTTCAGTGCAGTCGCTAGCTTCTTGCCGGAGTTGGAAACATAGAGAGGCATAACGCCCTTAGGGGCCTTGCTATAATCACAATGGATGGATACATAGAGGTCTACCCCTTCTTTGTTCGCCCACTCTACGTCCTTAATCATGTTCTTGTTGTTGCCGGTATCGGCGTCCGAAATGACTTTGATACCCGAAGCACGGAGGTACTTCACCGCCGCCTTCGTAATCTTCAGCATAAGACCAGCCTCGGTGTACTTACCGTATACGCAACCACTGTCCCAACTACCGTCCGTACTGGTACCGTGTCCACACTGGACTGCAATCTTCTTTGCCATGTTATGCCTCCGTTTCCTCTGCGGTTTCTGTTCCCTCTGCAGAATCGTCCTCTGCATCTGCTTCTTCTTCCTCTGCATCGAGTTCGCTCTCAATGACTTCGCCCTCAGTGGCTTCGATGTCTGCACGTACGTTGAGCCCGAGTGCCTGCTTGAAGGCTTGGTTAAGTCCAACGGATGCAAGACCAGAGACCGCACCGCCTACTACCGAATCGAATGTTGTTCCGCCAACGATTACCCCAGAGATCACACCAACAATAAGCAGAATCAGCGGAATCCATTTGTTATCCGTTGGGATGAAGTTTCTCAGCACGTAACCGATGCACAAACAGAGTGCTACAATACCCGGTACAAAATAAGTGTCTACAAAATTGATGTCCATAATCTTTCCTCCTACAAAATGTTTTTATTCTCTAGTAAATAGTTCGTCAGCTCTGATTTCGCCTGTCTCATTGATTCAATGTCATTACCATCAATTCCATGTGCCAGGAGTGCCAGGATTGCTTTTTGTGTGATCACATTGCCTTCTTCAATCTTATTCAGGCGTTCATAGTCGATTGCGCTCTTTCGCTCCAGTTCTTCAATTCTCTTGTTTTGCGTCATGTTTGGCTGCCTAAATCTTTCTATCACACCTACTACAACTCTCACCGCTCCGGCAATCGCCACGATTGCGCCAGCTAGCCATAAGATATCTGCAAGAGTGAATACTATCGCTTGATTCATCGGATTAACCTCCTTCCTTTAAATTTATGCAAGAAAAAACCACCCCGAAGGGTGGCTTTTGTGACCGACACTTAGGTCGGTTGCAAATCTTATTCAGTTTCCGGAAAGTCTTCTTTTACAATCCGTTCGAGCATAAGCAGAACATACGCTGGGGCTTCGCTTTTGCCTCCCTCCCAGTTCTCGATGGTTCTCTTTGGGATTTTGTACTTATCTCCAAATTTCTGTTGGCTGAGTCCTGTCAGCTTTCTGATTTCTTTGCAGTTCATTATTTCTCCCTCCTCTTACGACTGAAGTAGATTGTAAAGACGAATCCGAGCACCGCTGCAACAATAACGTATTTGTCCATTGATTTAACTTATGTATTAATTATATCACCGTTTCAGTGATATGCCAATAGAAAAACGAAAGTTTCCTTGAAATCTCAAGGTTTTTATGGATTAGCTGAATGTGATGGTTGGTTTTGCGCCACCCTCTGAGGTACTGATTCCAATTGTGTCATTATTAACCGCGTTGGTCGTGCTCGACATGGTGCATTTGACTGTAATGAATCCGTCATTGAGTGCTGCATCAATGCTTGTTGGTGTCACTCCACTGGTTGCACTCGAACCGTGCGTGTACTTACCGCCCTGTCTCAATGTCAGCTTCAAGTTGCTAATTGTAACACCTGTTACCTCGCTCGCTACTGGCTTGTTCAGTGGGATGATAAATCGAACCGACTTCGAGGATGTCGTCACATATCCGGCTGTCTGAATGTCTCCACTGATTGTGTAGCTATCACCCGCCTCCCATACGAGTTTTGTTCCGCAAGCGGTCATGTTGCCACTAGCCGTTACGCTACCGATTGTAGTTAAATTACCGGCATCATCAATTTCGATTAACAGTTGATTGCTGTCAATATCTACGAACGTGTAAAGGTTGGTTGCCCCATCACTAAATATCAGCTCTACGTCATATGCCTCATCCGTTTCAACAGTGAGGCTGACGGTGTCTGTTCCTGCGCCTACACTATAATCTTTGGTGTACGACGCTGTGCTTGGAAATGCTGCATCCCCCTTCCTTTTAACGAACAGAGATAAGGACGCCGCTGCGGTTGTCTCATAGGACAGGTTGATGGTTACTGTTGATTCGCTCCTTTCCGAATTCGTTACAACTAATTTGAAATCTTGCGCATTATATTCTCGAGTCCACGTTCCACCTCTTTCTGTGGCTGGTAGCTTCCAAAAATCCTCGTCCGAGTGGATAGTAATCCCGTTCTCGTTAGTTGCCTTCACCTTCTCGAACGCAATATTAATCTGGCGATTTTCGTAGGTATTCGCCCCAGCCTCAAGCGTTGGTATCTTAACGATTTGGGTTGTGCTTCCGCCGAACATAAGATATCTCGATTCTGCGGCGTCCATATCCCACTGACTTATATCAATCTCCGATATTTTAGTTTCATTGAAAATATAGTTGTAGTTTGTGCATTTCTTCGTCTCTAGATTATTGAGTCCAATCACGTTTTCAATTGGGGATGGAAAAATCATCGCCGATTCCATCGAGCTTGTTTGTAGTCCAGTTATATCTACCGTTTCTAGATTCGGAAATGCCGGTGTGAAGTCCAGCGTAAAAAAGTCTTTCATCAGCAGGTTCTTGTAATCTTTCCGTTCAAAATAATCTTGCATAAATCCGACTTCGTGGAGATTAATGCTCTTTTCAAAAACGATACTACGCACGCTCTCGATTTCGTCGGTAGTTAAACTTATATAGTTCAACAGATTCGCACCTGCTAGTGTGTAGCCGTCTGGTCTCATCGTCCCAGCTGTGCCAGATTTGGGTGAGATTGTTAAAACTCCATCATTTAGTGACCATTTCCCTGTGTAGTTAGTTCCGCTCGTTGCCATTATTCCCCTCCTATAAATATAATCCTAAATTTCCACTTGGTGTTTTTCGCCAGCAATAATCTTCTCCTATTCTTAGCGATGCGGTGGCTTCAAGTGCGCTGAATCTTGTTTTCAGCTGCCCTATATATCCCAATTGATTCGTTCCTTGCAAAAAAATGATTGCATCCCCTTGTAACGTGAGATGGTTGCCATTCTCGTCTCCTACTCTCGCCAAATTCGTCTGCAGGCTGTCCATGTCCACCTCTCCAGCGGTTATTGTTCCCGATGCAATCTCTCCTGCAGTAATGCTCTTTGCCAGTATGCTCTCCGAATCGAAAGGCTT
>CAVFWT010000089.1:0-7036 GCA_963626305.1 bacterium
GAGGGACAAGAAAGCGGACAACAACTTGAGCGGACTAGACTAATTAATCAATTGTACAAGAATGGTATGGCAGCAACTGAGATTACTCAATTTACGGGAATATCTGTTGATGAAGTTCAGGCAATCCTGAGTATGGGTGATGTTGAATAAATCAAACTGCACAAACTAGAATAGTGTACGAAACGAGCTGGAGCGGTACAGCTCCAGCTCGTTCATTTTATGCAAGTGCAAATATATTCGAATGTGGAGTTTCTCCTTTCCCAGTTAAAATCAAATTTATTATATCAAATGTTCTTCGTTTCACCTTCTGCATCCTCGGAAATCAATGTCTCGCGGACGAACTCTACTTTTATCGGGTTCTCAGTGACGAGGACGGATTCCTGGTGGAAGAACGCGCACAAGTCCTTGGCAATGTCGCTGACGACAGTTTTGTCTGCGTCAATCAGGGTGAGGACGAGACTCGTTTCGTGGGCGTATTCGCCGCTATCGTAGACGTAACCGCCCTCGTGCACGCTAAAAGTGAACGGTACCTTGTACGCATAGCACACATCGCGGAGCACCTGGATGTATTTCTCGTCTTCAAATAGCTGCGTGTTAGTCGTCAGATCATTCAGTCCGACATAGATTCGCGACTCCGTCATGTTCGGTTGTTCTCCTCCTAATTATTGCACATTATCCCATTGATGCTTAGATTAACATTAGCCCCACAAAGATCAATATTTGCGAGACACTGTTGGTAATCTGTTCCAGCCAGTTCACCTTCGGGTCGCTGGAATCCATTCGGAACGCAAACACGAACATCATCGCCATTCCCAGGAATCCCATGGCGAAAAGGATATTCGATGGAAAGCTGAGGATTCCGGCAATCGCTGCACTGGCATTCAGGTTTCTTCGATCCACAAATAACGCAAGAATCATCAGCAGGAATCCAATTGGCATAAAGATTCGCATCTGGATGAACATCGGCCAGATGTTTTTCTGTGACAGTGCGGCGATTATTTTCCAGAGAACTTTGATTAATCCGGACAGCATGCAGACGACTGCGCCGAACATGAAAATTCCGCTGTGGAAAAGATTCCCCACACGCACCGCAGACAGTCCGAAGAATATCACCGGCACCAAATCCACCAACGCAAGTGTCAGGCTAAAACCTTCAGGAATCGTATCCTTGGTCATCTTGTTTCGTTTGTTTTTGGAAATGTGTTTTGTTTCCGTCATATTCCCTCTCTCATCACCTAATTATATGTTGCGCCCGAGCATTCGTTCGCGAAGGCTTCTTACCATCATTCGCGAACTCACACCACTATATTACTCCACGCAATCTTCCACAATCTTATACAGCGAAACCATCGCGATGATCATCGTGCTGATGTCCTGGCTGTAAGTGCCTTCGAGACTGAAGACCTTGCGTTTGATTCCAAGAATTGCTTCGGTCGTCTCCTTCTTCATCGAGTCGACAATTTCCTCCGGATTGATTACAGTCGCTGAGTACTCGAAATCCTGAATTTTGTTGAGGCGATCGTGTAGCGTCGCTGCGTAGAGGCAGAACATCAGACGCGAGAACTCCAGGATATCTTTCGTCGAAGCCGAACGGCTCGCCTTGATTTCCTGCGCGTTTTCGTAGAACTGACGTGCACGCGATGCAACTTCCGTGCCATCCACCGCTTCTTTGACTTCTTCCACATGTGAATCAACGAGGTCGGAAACGCTCTTGATGTACTGGAACACCTGCTTCTCGAACGGCACGCCGGTCACTGCGTATGTCTTCAGGAAGTGATCATAGAGCTTCTCTGCCAGAATTTCAGGAGTGACGTTTTCCTTCGGCACATACCAGAATTTAATGCAGTCTTCCGTCAGCGCATTGCGAAGTCGCTCGAAGTTCGCTGGGCTCAGCGTCATGACTGTATCCGAGATGAAAGCAAGTTCGCTCGCCTTGAAGCTCTGTTCCTGCGACATTTCGGTTGCTGCTTTCTTCAGGCTCTTCGCACCGTTACCCATGGCTTTCTTCGCGGCTTCCATGAATTTGGATTCCTTCGGTGCCGCTGGGGCTTCCACCTCTTCCGTTTCTACGGTTGCGATTGCCGTTTCTTCCGGCGAGTCGATGGCCTCGTCTGCATCCACTTCTGCTTCCTCGCCAGCCCCTGTGGTTTCCGCACCTGCGTTTTCACCGGCAACCTCGACGTCGTTTGTTGCATCGCACAAGATTTCGACATCGTTTGCACTTGCGGTTTCTGTCGCCTCTGCCACACCTTCTGTCTCTGTCGCTACCACTTCTTCACCTGCCTCAACCTGCTCTTCCGGTACTGCTGTGTTCAGATCTTTCTCCATACCGTTCTTCGCCTCGCCCGTCCCCTGGGCGAGGCATCTCCTTTCCTTGGTTAAAAATAAGCTATATCCTGCTGACTCCCCGGCTATCCTCCGGGTGTGCTAAGTAACATCCTTCGTCGTGAGAATAAATCACGCCCACGGCTTGCAAATATGCATAGATAACAGTGGTTCCCACGAACTTCATTCCTCGTTTCCGAAGATCTTTCGATATCGCATCAGATAACGAAGAATTCGCAAGTCCGACCTCGTAGATAACCTTATTATCCGTCCAATGCCACAAATACTTCGCGAAAGTTCCCCACTCCTGCTGGATTTCAAGGAAGACCTTGCCGTTCGTCTTTGCTGCCTGAATCTTCAATCGATTTCGAATGATTCCAGGATTATTGCGAAGTTCTTCGAGTTTCGCATCGTTGTATGCCACAATCTTCTCCGCATCAAAATGATCAAAGGCTTCTCGGAACGCATCCCGCTTGTTCAAGACACACTCCCAAGAGAGTCCTGCTTGGAAGCATTCCAATATCAGCATCTCGAAAAGTCTCGAATCTTCTCGAAGAGGTACACCCCACTCTTCATCGTGATACCGTATGTACCGCTCATTGGAAGGGTTCGCCCAGTAACAACGGCACTTGCCGTCGGGCCAAGTGGGAGATGAATGAAATTTATTTTTGGCCGAATCAGGGGTATTAATCGTCGCTTTATTCGTTGTCATCGTCGTTCCATCCCATTTCTTCCATAATGTATTTCTTCAAGTGGTCTAGCAATTTACTGCGTTTTTCCGTCGTATTAGAAGGACAATTCAAGACAGCCATTACGCCTCATGTAAGAATTCCAAGCAGCGCGCCTTGTAATCCGGTGCTTCGTCGTACACCGCATGTCCGTAAGATTCGTCATAGAGATACAATTCACATCCCAGTGCCTCTGCAATTTCTCGCGAACCTTCCGGGGTCACAATGCGGTCGCCCTTCGCACCGAGTACAAGAACGGGGCACTGCACTTTGGACAATTCTTCGCTGCAATCAAACGACTTACACGCTTCTGCCTGCACGATAAATCGGCGGTACTCTTCCGCTGAGATTCCGCGGTTCGCTGCAATCACCGCTTCCCGATACACTGAAGTCGTATCTTTCGAGTAGACAAGGTCCGCGAAGCTCTCCAGAAGTTTTTCTTCTTCCTGCGCTCTCGCCAGTTTCAGCCATTCGCCGACAACTCGCTGGCATGTATCGTTCGGTCTCGAAAGCGTCGAGCCGAGAATCAGCTTATGCACCAGTTCTGGGTGGTCGATTGCCAAGTACTGTGCAATCATTCCGCCCATTGACACGCTGAACACATCCGCCGACTCGATGTGAAGTTCCGCCATCGCCTCCGCCGTGCACGCCGCAATCTCTCGAATCGTACAACCTTCGCGAAGTTCTTCCGGTCGGTCGAACAAATACACCGTGTATTCCTCGGTAAAAGCATGATACGCTTTCTCCACTGCGTCCGCCATTCCCATCACGCTGTGAATGGATAATCCCGGGATGATCACATAATTCTTATTTCCGTTTCCAAACTTGATATATTTCATCATGTGTTCCTATTCCTGATACTTCGATGGTCTCAGCGTAATATCGCCCAGCATCTTCTCATATGTCTCCGGAAGTTCTGTCTCGTTACTCCGCGTCTGCATTCGCAGAATCCGATTTTTCTGAGTCCGCCACTGCCTCTGCATCGGCTTTCGCCTGCGCCTCAATTGCCTGGCTCAGGTTCATGTCATCGGTCATCGTTACGTTATCATTACCGACCGATGCAGCTGGTGTCTTCGGTGCGGTCCATGACTCAAATCGAAGGCTCAGCGACGCGTTGAGTTCTGGATTCTTGCTGTTCTTGACGAAGAACACGATGGCAACCACCAGCGTAATAATTGCCACTACTGCCAGCGCACCCGACACGAACATGAAGTTACTATTGATTTTATCTACTGCATCACCGAGGCAGGCATCGTAGGTTGCATGGAGCACGAACGGAATCAGAAGGCCAAGCACGGTGTACTTCTTGTCCCCCGTCTTCATGCCTTTCGCCAGGAAGCAACCCATGATGAATCCATATCCGCAGTGCATTGCAGTGATTCCTCTCACCAGCATCATTCCGGCATTCGCACCAGCTGCGTAGAAGAAGGATTCCATCAATCCGAAGCCGATGCCAACAATCATCATCAGTGATATCACATCCAGGCTCGAATATTCATACGGATACTTCTTGAGCATACGCTTGAATGCCATGTATTTGAGCACTTCCTCCACCAGTCCGTTCATGAGGATGTCCTCGTAGAGCTCCTTGCCGAGAGTCGACATCACACCCGTCTTCACCAGTGCCAGGCGGATAATGGATAACGTGCCGTCCACCACAATCAGCACAAGCGGACACCAGATGGCACCACTCCAGAAGGTGCGATTACAGATGCTCCGATACACGCCATCTTCTACGCCATGTCTTTTGCGCAGTCCGAGAAAAATCAGCGTCGGCGGTGCCAAGCTTACCAGAAAAATCAGAATTAATATCATTGTTCTTCTCCTTAATTATATAAAATCGTATGTGTACGAGCTCGTCCATTCGAGCCCGCTAAAAACAAGTTCGCCACGCAGAGACGTCCGAGGATGCCAATATTTCTCCTAGGAATCAAGTCTTACGCACTCCCTATCCTCTGCCAAACAGTTCTTCCCCATTATACTGCAATATCTTGGATTGATATCGTTCGAGGTCGTCTTCACGTAACATATTCTGTAACATTTCCAGATTCGTTTCAATCTGTTTCGCGGATGTGAACGGATAATCTGAGCCAACCAGAATGTGATTCTCGTCTGTTATGGTCAAGAGCCAACGAAGCAGATTCGGTGCCGGATTTCCCGACAGGTCAAAGTATAGTTTCCGAAAGCTCTCTTCGATATCTACATCCTCCATCATTCCTTGCGGTATCAGCACTTTCGAAATACGGATGGGGCGATGAGAGGGAAAGTAGTGCCCACGAAATGCCACATTTGTCCATCAGTGCCAGGTGCTCTTCCACATGCCATTCCGGCAGCGGAAACCCATCTTCCAATGTTGCATCATGTCTCGCCAGCATATCCATATATTCCGGAGTTAGAAAGTGTGCGTGCGCATCGATTATTCTATTGTCACAATCACTTGCCATAGACATGTACCTCCGAGTTCATCGATATCCTTCATTACTGCTCGGCCACCAGCTTCTGGTACAGCTTCATCAACTCCGCCACGCAATCAGCTTCAGACATCTTCGTGCTAAAACCATATGCTGCCATGACTGTCTTATCGTTTGCCGTGTGTGCTCGGCGAAGTTCTACCGGCATCGTCAGCGGGTCGTACAAATCCGCCAGACTGCTATCCGGATACTGCGCCCTGGCATCGAGGATTCCCTGTGCCGTCTGTTCGATGCGAGCCTTCTGCTCGTCGGTCGGGGTCGGCCATGGGAAGTTGTTGTAGACGATGGTATTTGAATAACTGTAGTCGCTCTTCAATCTTCCGCAAACCGCCCTCATCCATGCCATGTGCACGTTGGATGTGAGCACACCGAAATGGAAAAGCTCGGCATTTGGCATCATGAAAATTTTATCGCCTGCTATTATTTCTTTAGACAAATACTCCATCGGTATATATCTTCGATTTTCTGAAGATACCTTCGGAATCGCAACATAATCCGTTTTGCAATCATGGATTTCATCAAATAGCGTTGGCGTCTCTGCTTTCGCACGAGTTGCAGCCTTCTTGCTATTCAGACGGAATTCTCTAACCTTTTCCACTCTTTTCATAATGGTCGAGCATTTCTTCAGCAATGCTGGGTTCGCATCAACGAGCCAAATACAGTATCTTGGAGTACGTTGTATGAAATCCTTTCCCATCATAAATGGTCGTATGAATTCACAACACTGTGGTTCTTGAGCCAATAGGCAGTCTTTCTCTTCTTTCGTCAGTATCAGATTGCCATCATCCGTAGGCTGACTTCCTCTATACATAGCTGGTACATTGCATATAGGATCTCGTCGCCTCTCAATAAATACAGATGGCGCATCAATCAAATAGGGACTAATATTTGAGGCATCGCGGCTTTCTCCATTAGGTGTGTAGATTTTCTTGCTACCAATTTCAGTACCTGTGCTAAATCCAACAATAACGCAATGGACATGTGCCTTCAGATTCGCTTCGCTATCCCATCTGAATGTCTGATATGCAAAGTCTATTTTCACCTGATACTGTTTAAATAATGGGCCCCACACGGCAGCCACTTGCTCTCCTTGTGTTATTGAGTTTGTCGAAACAAACGCGCATTTAATGTTGGTTCCTTTGATTAAATCAGCCGCCTTGAAATACCACATGGCAACATAGTCTATATTTGAGCCGATTTTCATGCCTATAGTCGTTCCGACATATTCCATATCGCATTTTTGTTCTCGGCTTTGTAGCGCATACCCGACAAACGGTGGATTCCCCATAATATAATCCAGCTTCTCCGCCGGCACCACATCGTTCCAGTCGATGCGGAGGGCGTTTCCCTCGGTGATGTTCACGTAGGTTTTGAGCGGGAGGAAGTCGTCGTCGAAGCCGAAGAGGATGTCCTTGGTCTCCTCCAGCATCTGGGACTCCGCAATCCACAGGGCGGTCTTGCCGACCGTCACGGCGAAGTCGTTGATTTCGATGCCGTAGAACTGCTGGATGG
>CAVFWT010000090.1:0-6953 GCA_963626305.1 bacterium
GTGTAATCACTCCGAAAATTCTTTGCGGAAA
Source organism: bacterium (assembly GCA_963626305.1). Taxonomy (GTDB): domain Bacteria; phylum Bacillota; class Clostridia; order Peptostreptococcales; family Anaerovoracaceae; genus Mogibacterium_A. The sequence continues at coordinate 32 of CAVFWT010000090.1, forward strand.
TGTAATTCTTCGATATGTCCGTGCGATGCAAAATGGTTCCGATTCCGCCGAAACATTGCATTCTATCGCAGGCGGACGGGCAGAGGCTTATGAATTCATCGTTAATGAATATACGCTGCATTGCGAAGAACCACTAAAAGAAATTGCTTTTAAGCCAAATGTTCTGCTGGCAACCATCACAAGAGACCGTAAAATCGAGTTCCCGACCGGAGATAGCTACATCCAGCCGGGCGACCGAGTTATTGTAATCTCGAATGGTGCCACACCAATTCTTCAGCTGAATGATATATTTGAGAAAGAGAAGAGGGAGGCAGAAGCGTAATATGAATTATAAAATTATGCTGCGCGTATGCTCATTGGTTCTCTTTATCGAAATTGGGTGTATGGTTCCTTCGCTCTTGATTTCGCTCTACACCCAAGATCAAATGGCACTAATCGGATTCCTAGGAGCGATGCTGATTGCAGGCGCATTGGGGGTTGTGATGTACGGAATTTCGGATCACTGCCGAATGAATTTCTATGCTCGAGAAGGTATGCTCGTGACTGCCCTTGTCTGGGTACTCATTAGCGTAATCGGTTCGATTCCGTACTATTTATCGGGACGTATTCCGGATGTAGTGAATGCACTCTTCGAGGGAATCTCGGGATTGACGACGACCGGAGCAACGATTCTGGAAGATGTCGAAAGCTTGGGCAAGGGACTATTGTTCTGGCGTTCTTTCAGCCAGTGGATTGGCGGAATGGGCGTACTCGTATTCTTTCTGGCGATTATTCCATCTTCCCAGAAAGGCGAAGGATATTCGCTCCACCTCTTGCGTGCGGAATTACCTGGACCATCAGTAAATAAAATGGTGCCGCGAATGAGAGATACGGCGACTGCGCTCTATCGGATCTACGTGCTGATGACACTCGTAAATTTCATCCTGCTTCTTCTTTCGAAGATGGACTTGTTTGATGCTGCTTGTATTGCATTCAGTACGGCGGGAACCGGCGGATTCTCTGTGCGTAACACGGGTTTAGAAGATTACACACCGATGGCACAGTGGGTGACGACCATCTTCATGTTCCTGTTCGGCATCAACTTTAGCTTGTATTACATGGCTTTCCGGAAGAAAGTCAAGGAAGCGCTTCGCGGCGAAGAGCTGAAGTTCTATATTTTCATGATGCTAGGTGCAATCGTGTTAATTTCTGCAAATCTGGTTCGCTCCGATGGCCACGGAACGGTAAGCAAGATTTTGAGAGATGCATGCTTCCAAGTTGTGTCCATCGTAACGACGACAGGATATTGTTCGGTGAACTATGATTTATGGCCGGATTTCTCGAAGGCGGTACTCCTGTGCTTGATGTTTGTGGGCGCTTGTGCCGGAAGTACAGGCGGTGGTATCAAAATCGCCCGAATCATGATTCTGTATAAGGCGGCAAAGCGAAACCTCCACAACGTCTTCCATCCGGAAGAAGTTCGAACCATCAAAATTGACGATTCCAGAGTCAGTGAACGAACCATTCAGCAGGTGCAGGGATACCTGTCCATCTACGTATTTATCCTGATTGTCAGCTTCCTTCTGGTATCTAGCGACTTGACGAGTTATACGATAACGACGAACTTTACGGCGGTCGTTGCATCGCTGAGCAATATCGGTCCTGGATTCGATACGGTGGGCCCACTCGCGAACTTCGCGGCGTATAACGATGTGTCAAAACTCGTGCTGTGCGTCGATATGCTTCTCGGACGTCTGGAAATCTATCCGATTTTGACCATGCTAGCATACAGCACGTACAAGAAATAGAAGCGATTCGCAGGACGATGCAATCGATATGAAACAAATATTTCGGATAAAAATAAGCGCGCTGCTCTTGGGCAGCGCGCTTTCGTTTTCGGTGGGTGCTGTTGCGGCATTGTTACCGTTGCTCTTCCTCGTTCCACTGTACAAGAAACTGGATAATGCAGGTATTGCTATTGCCGGCGACTTCATTGAACACCTTGTTCCACTTGAGTGTCACTGCACCGATGCTGATGTACGTTGGAATGGGACTCATCTTCTTTATGATTATGCTGCTAGAAAGACGCATCCCACAAATGAAGGCAGAGATTGAAGCAGGAACAAGCCCTGGCGTACTCAAAGCCAAAGCAAACGCTTAAAGTTAATACAAATAAGATTGAGGGAACAACCTTTCTTATACACTTCAAAAGGGGCCTGTGCATTCGGCACAAGCCCCGTCAATTTGGCAAATTTATCGATTGGCTGCTCTGTCGCTCACGAAATCATCAATTCGTGAGCAACGGATAAAAATAAAATCTATTGATTCTCAGATTTCGATTCCAATCTCGTGAAGGTATTTATAGATGGTGTAACGAGAAAGGTTCATCTGTTCCGCCACATAAGCGACGGACTTCTGGAAACGGAAGGCGCCTCGCTCACTCAGCAGTGTGATGAGCTGAATGCGATCTGGCTTGGTCATCGTATCCACTGGCTTACCGACCAGTTTAACGCAATCGGCGAAAATAGATTCCAGTTGGTTACTTGACCCTTCGGAAATAACATCGGTCAGATTCAAATCAGATTGAACAAGGCTTTCCAGTGCAGGTAGAGCAGCTACCAAGCATTCATAATCGTAATTGATGCCCAGTGCATAGTGATAACCTTTGCCAACGTATTGGATAGTGGTGGATTTCACATGGTGTCCGGTTTTCGTAATCGCTAACGTCTTGATATCATCTTCATTACGCTTGAAATGTTCGCGGCTTCCTTCGGAATAGAGGTCACCGCCGAAAATATCAGCGGTAGACCCAACTGCTCTTCCGCTGATGTGCCCATTGTAGATGGCAACAATCGGATGACTCCCACCCAGTAATTGCAGAAATTACTGAGGGAGATCATTGCACTTTAAATTTGCACATATTATGTGAATGAAAAATATTTTTATCCTTATAACATGATAGAATGAAGAATGTCGATATTCTGCTTCAGGCAACGAAATACAGTGCAGAAATCGCTGGAATCGATGATGAAGTGGGATTTATTGGCCCGGAGAAAAAAGCTGACTGGATTCTCATCGATGGGAATCCAGATGAAGATATCAGCTGCATGTATCACAAACCGGAGAAAGTATGGAAAGACGGTTCGCTCGTGCTTGCAAAGATTATCCATTTTTCGAAATACCGCCTTATGATATTGCATGATAATATCCTTGATATCGTGCATACAAAAATCCCTCGTGACCTTGCACGAGGGATTTTCTGTATATAAAATGAATTACTATTTCATCAGCTTGCAAATGCGGTTACTGAATGCAACCGGATCTTCAATTGGCATGCCTTCAATAATCAATGCCTGGTCGTACAGAAGTTCGGCATAATCCTGGACTTTTTCTTTATCGTCTGCTTCTACCGCAGCCTTGAGTGCTGGGAAGAAATCGTGGTTTCCATTCAGTTCCAGAATCTTATCCGCTTCAATATCAGCAGCTTCCTTGTTGCCGGTTCGCTCAGCCTGAGCTTTCAAGACTTTCTCCATTTCGATGGAGAGACCGTCGCCGGATGCGAAGCATACTGGATGGCTCTTGAGGCGAGTGGAGAGGATAACCGAAGCCACACGATTACCGAGTGCTTCTTTTACCGCATCCAGCACGTCTTTCGCTTCTTCCTGTTTTGCCTCTTGTGCCTTCTTCTCTTCTTCGCTCAGCTCAAATCCGAGGTCTTTGTCCGAAATGCTCTTGAACTCCTTATCGTCATAGCTCTGCATCATCTTGAGTACGAATTCATCGATTTCATCGGTGCAATACAGAACTTCGTATCCCTTCTCCTGGAAGAGATCCATCTGCGGCATCTTCGCAATCTTATCCTTGGATTCACCGGTTGCGTAGTAGATATATTTCTGATCGTCGCGCATGCGTTCCACATATTCTTTGAATGTGGTCAGGCCTTCCGTGGTGTTACTGTAGAACTCGATGAAGTCCTTGAGCTTATCTTTGTTCACACCGTAACCGTCATAGATGCCGTACTTCAGCTGTACACCGAATGCATCGAACATCTTGTCGTAGCTCTCACGGTCTTTCTCCTGCATTTCCATCAGCGTGGAAGAAATCTTCTTCTCGAGGCGCTGTGCGATGGCTTTGAGTTGACGGTCCTGCTGCAGCATTTCACGGGAAATGTTCAGCGACAGATCCGGCGAATCTACCAGGCCCTTGACGAAGCTGAAGTAATCCGGCAGCAAATCTTCGCAGTGATCCATAATCATGACACCGCTGGAGTAGAGCTGCAAACCTTTCTTGAAATCCTTCGTGTAATAGTTGAACGGAACCTTGCTTGGAATGTACAGAAGGGCATCGTAGGAAATTACACCCTCGACATTCGTATGAATGACTTTGAGCGGATCGTTCCAGTCGAAGAATTTATTCTTATAGAATTCGTTATACTCTTCCTCCGTGATTTCGCTCTTCTTTTTCTTCCAAATAGGAACCATGTTGTTCAAGCGTTCGTCTTCGTGGTAAGTTTCGTACTCCGGCTTATAGTCTTCTTTTGCTTTCTCCTCTTCAGAGGCCTCTACCATGCGGGACTTCTCAACATTCATCACGATTGGATAACGGATATAATCGGAGTATTTCGTAATCAAGCCGCGAATGCGGTATTCGCTGAGGTAATCGCTGTACTTCTCGTCATTGGTATCATCTCTTAGCGTCAATACAACCGTGGTACCCACTTGCGAGCGGCTACCTTCTTCGACGGTGTATCCATCCGCACCGTCACTGCTCCATACGTGAGCAACATCTTCCCCGAGCTTGCGCGAAGTAACTTCGATGTGCTTGGCAACCATAAATGCACTGTAGAAACCAACGCCGAACTGACCGATGATATCGGTCTCTTCCTTGGCATCCTCGTTCTCCGATTTGAATCCCAGCGAGCCACTCTTCGCGATGATGCCGAGATTTTCCTCCAGCTCTTTCTCGCTCATACCGATTCCGTTATCGGAAATGCTCAGCGTGCCTGCTTCGGAGTTCGGTTCGATGCGAATCTCGAAGTTGTCTCTCGAAAGACCTGTCTTGCCGGCTTTCGCTTCCTCGTAGTAACGCTTATCAATCGCATCACTGGCGTTGCTGACGATTTCTCTTAGGAAAATTTCCCTGTTCGTATAGATAGAGTTAATCATCAGGTCCAGCATTCGTTTCGATTCTGCTTTAAATTGCTTTTTTCTCATAAATTTGTACCGTCCTTTGTATTTTGAATTGTGTTGTTTTCGAGTTCATCGGAAGTGTGAGCGGGTAAAAGTATATTTTTAGCACTCAACACTCGCGACTGCTAATAAGTATAATACTCTTCTGATAATTCGAATGCAACCTCTCTAGTAAATCATCACAAAAAAATCATATTGTCCATTGGACGGATACGAATATACCGGTTATACTGGAGGAAAGAAAAGGTGACGTTCGAGCTGCGGACGTTATTCGCGAAGGTGGATAAAGGAGAACGTGATGGCGAAAAAATACGATGTGATTATCGTTGGCGGCGGTCCGGCGGGACTGACAGCAGGAATATACGCTGGAAGAGCAGGGAAAAGTGTTGCGCTCTTTGAGAAGGAGCTTATCGGCGGACAGATTACTTATACGAGCGAGATTGCAAATTTCCCGGCTGCACCGGGAATCGGCGGTGCGGAATATGCGATGAAATTGCAAGCACAAGCGGCAGACTTCGGGGCGGAAATCATTATGGATGAAGTGTTTTCGGCAGAGAAACAAGAAGATGGAAGCTTTCGGGTGACGGCTTCTGAAGAGACCTATGAATGTACTGCACTGATTCTGGCGACAGGACTGCACCACCGCAAAATGAATGTGCCTGGGGAAGAGGCACTGATGGGAAGAGGGGTATCTTTTTGTGCCGTATGCGACGGTGGATTCTTCCGAGGAAGAGATGTTGCAGTATACGGTGGCGGAAATACCGCTGTTGAGGATGCCATCTATCTGTCGGCATTATGTCGTAAGGTGACAATTATTCATCGCCGTGATCGATTCCGTGCAGAGGCTAGTCTGGTTCGGGAACTTCAGAGCAAAGAGAATGTTGCTTTTGCCATGGAGAAGACGGTCTCCGCTGTTCGAGGCGAGAAGCTCGTACAGGGCGTGGTCCTTAACGACGTGAAGACGGGCGAGGAGAGCACACTGGATGCAGAGGCGCTTTTCGTTGCTATCGGACAGATTCCAAATGGCGATGCGTTCCAGAATCTCGTAGCGATAGACGATTCCGGATATTATCAGGTGGATGAAGAGTGTGGAAGCAAGATGCCGGGAATATTTGTTGCAGGGGACGGCAGGAAGAAGTCGGTACGCCAGCTCACAACGGCAGTCGGGGATGGCGCCGTGGCGGCAACGCATGCTTGCCAATATGTTGACCAGATGTCTGGCAACGAGTACATCTAGAATGGCGGCAGATTGAAATCAAGCTGAATTGTGCTATAATTACCGAGTAATGTTTCGATTAGGAGGAGTTAAAAATGGCAGAATATGAAGAGAATTGCACACATTCTTGCGACACTTGCGGCGCAGATTGTGCATCGAGAAATAGTAACCCAGAGGATATGCATGCAAAGCTGCATGAAGGCTGCACGGTAAAGAAAGTCATCGGCGTTGTCAGCGGTAAAGGCGGCGTTGGAAAGTCGATGGTAACGGCTTTGTCGGCAATCGTTGCAAACAGAAACGGCTTGAAGACCGGTATTCTGGATGCAGATATCACCGGCCCGTCGATTCCAAAGATGTTTGGCATTCATGAGAAAGCAGCCGTATCCGGCATGGGAATTCTTCCGGTTGCGACACCAACTGAAATGGAAATCATGTCCTTGAATCTGCTGACGGAGAAGGAAACGGACCCTGTTGTATGGCGCGGACCGGTTATTGCTGGTGCGGTGACCCAGTTCTGGACGGACGTTATCTGGGGCGG
>CAVFWT010000091.1:0-6890 GCA_963626305.1 bacterium
TCCATGCAACGAAGGAAGCGACTCGCGTTCTCGACTTGCAAGTAGGAGATAACATCATCCTGATGGGCGGACGACTCACCGGCGAAACCGGAAATACGAACATGATTAAGTTCGAGACCATCAAGCGCCTGTACGAGTAGAAATCTGTTATAGTTTTCAAGCAAGTGCGCGAATAGAAATATGTTAAATTCCAAGTGCTTGCATGAGTAGAAATCCATAAGAATTCCAGATGTTTGTACGAATTGAAATGCCTTAAAACCCTTATTTGACACGCATTCCGCGATGTGTTACTCTGAATAGGAATTTAATTATTAATAGGAGTTTTACACAATTCAGGTGTCGGCCACTTCCGTGGAGACATGCATTAGATGTAGCATGCGCAAATGCTGTTTTCGAAGTGCATGATCGGAAGCTGGGGCTGGTGAAAAGGGAATCCGGTGAGAATCCGGAGCGAAGCCGTCACTGTGTTAGGGAGCAAATCCGCGCGATCACTGGAATCACTGCTAAAACGAGCGTTATCTGAGAAAGTTGAAGTTGCAGAAGAGATGCATCTTCCATCAAGAAGACAATCGTTAGAGCCATTCTGGGAAGAGCGGAGGCGCGTTGATCGAAGTCAGGAGACCTGCCTGAATTGGGATGCTGGATTTGCGGTACTCGAATCCTGTTCCGGATAAAGCGACGCGGACTTTCTGACAGGATGGATACTCTGCCAGTGGTTTTGGCGTACGACTTTAGATAGAATGAGTGGTGCTGCAGATAACATCTGCAGCACCTTTTTTTATAGAAGGACAGTGCGTGCGGTCAACCAAAACCGACGGTAGGGCTCCGAAACCAAGAAAGGAGAATGTTATGAAAAAACATTATGTCGTACTCTTCCTTATGGCAACGGTTTTGTGCGCATTTGCGTTGACGGGTTGTTCGAAGTCCGATGAGGAGAAGGCGAAGGAAGTCGGAGAGAAAATCGATGACATCTATGTCCAGGAGTGGACGAAAGACACGGAAGAACAGTGCAAAGAGGCAAAGGAAGCTTGGGATGCGCTGACCGACGAACAGAAGGAACTCGTCACTGGCGAGAATGCAGATCCGGATTATTTCGGAAAGGATACGGGCGATGCATCTAAGGATGATCCGCTCAACGAAGATGAGATTGGTGAGAAGGAAATTCTGGTTGTCAGCTTCGGTACTTCTTATAACAACAGCCGTGTAAAGGATATCGGCGGCATCGAGAAGGCTATCCAGAAGGCGTATCCGAAGTGGTCAGTTCGCCGTGCATTCACTGCGCAGATTATTATCAACCACATCCTCGCTAGAGATAACGAGAGTATCGATAACGTTGATCAGGCACTGCAGCGTGCAGTCGACAACAAGGTAAAGACGCTGGTTATTCAGCCGACTCATCTGATGCATGGTGCAGAATACGATGAGCTGATGGAATCGGTCGAGAAGTATAAGGATAAGTTCGATTCGGTTAAAGTTGCAGAGCCACTGCTCGGTGAAGTGGGCAAAGATGCGACTGTCGTAAATGCGGACAAGGCATCCGTTGCGGAAACGATTACGGCTCAGGCAGTGAAGACGGCAGGATACAGCAGTCTCGAAGAAGCAGCCAACGACAGCACGGCATTCGTATTCATGGGACACGGAACATCGCACACCGCGAAGATTTCTTACACCCAGATGCAGAATCAGATGGAAGATCTCGGATATAGCAACATCTTCATCGGAACGGTAGAAGGCGAACCGGAATCCACTTCTTGCGAGAACGTCATCAAGGCAGTGAAGAAGGCAGGATATAAGAACGTTATCCTGCGTCCGTTGATGGTAGTTGCAGGTGATCACGCGAACAATGATATGGCAGGAGATGATGATGACTCCTGGAAGAGCCAGTTTGAAGCATCCAAAGCATTTGATTCCGTAAAGTGCCAGATTAGTGGACTGGGGAGAATCAAGGGTATCCAGCAGCTCTATGTTGATCACGTGGAGGATGCTATTAACGGCGAATCCCTATAATGACCGTTCACAACCCGTGCCCGAACGATAATTCGGGCATGGGTATGCTATAATTACAGAAGAAAAACATTGCTATAAAATGATGTTGAAACAATTCATTATTGACAGAATAAAGGAGAGATTTAAATGAGCAAGACAAAACGTAGAGTGTTCCTGCTGGGAATTAGTGCATTGCTGCTGCTTCTGATGGCATTCACCATGATTTCCTGCAGTTCTTCGGGACTGGACGACGGAACTTACACCGCTGAATTCAGCACGGACAGCAAGATGTTCCATGTGAACGAAGCAAATGACGGCAAGGGAACCTTGACTGTTAAGGATGGCAAGATGACCATCCACATTTCGCTGGTATCGAAACGCATCGTAAAACTCTACCTAGGAACCGCCGCAGATGCCAAGAAAGATGAGTCAAATGCGATTGAACCAACGACAGATACCATCAAATACGATGATGGAACGAGCGATGAAGTATACGGATTCGACGTACCGGTCGAGAAGCTGGATGAAGAATTCGATTGTGCAATCCTCGGTGCGAGCGGCAATTGGTATGATCACAAGGTATCTGTATCGAATCCGGAAAAAGCAGATAAGTAATGAGAGAACATAACCGACGGAACAGAATATTTCACTGGATTTCTCTATCGATACTTCTGATTCTCTTGACATTCGGGATGATAGGATGCAGTTCTTCGAGTTCGGAGACGTACTCGTGCAACGTGAAGCTGGAAGGCGGATCGGGGAGAGCGAGCATCACTTCACCAGCCGAAGTGGTATCGAAAGACGGTGAACTTACCGTCAAAATTGTGTGGAGCAGTTCCAACTACGATTACATGATTGTCGACGGAACGAAGTATCTCAACGAAGCCAAAAACGGAGAGAATTCTACTTTTACCATCCCGTTCGAGAAGTATGGCAAAGCGACCAAAGTCATTGCGGACACGACGGCGATGAGCAAGCCGTATGAAATCGAGTATAAGATTACAGTCGATGCACCGAATGATAATAGTAGCGATTCAAAAGACGGTACATCGAGCACCGCGTCGTCGGAGGAGAGTGTCGCACGTGGCAATATTACGAAGGCACCGACGATTAAAGGACTGACTCACCTGAAACGGAAGAAACTTTCGAATGCGAAGGAGTTTACCGTCGACTATTACAAGGACTCAAGTAACAACACCTATACGCTGATTATCATTGGAGCGAAAGATCAGTTCTTGCTGATTCCAGAAGGTGGTTCGACGCCGAAATCTTTGCAGAAGAATATCACGGCAATTCAATTGCCGCTGACGAAGACGTATGTCGTCTCCAGCTCTGTGATGGATTTGATTCGAGAAATCGATGCACTGGATGGCGTCGGTTACACTGGCACGAAGAGCAGCGATTGGCACATTTCACGCATCGCTTCTCTGGTCAAGAATGGAACCATTCAGTACGCAGGTAAGTACCGTGCCCCGGATTACGAAATGCTCCGAAGTGGTGGTTGCAATCTCGCGATTGAGAATACGATGATCTACCATTCACCAGCAGTTAAGGAGAAACTCGAAAGCCTCAGGATTCCGGTGATGGTGGAACGTTCCGCTTATGAGACGAATCCGATGGGACGTCTGGAATGGGTCAAATTGTACGGAGAGCTGTATGGCAAGTCGACGGAAGCCGATCAATTCTACGAGAAGCAGCTGAAACGCTATCAGAAGATTGCGTCCAAGGTTTTGGATTCGAACTCAGGCGCGAAGAAAGTGGCGATATTCGCCATTAATGCGAGTGGTGGCGTAACAATTCGCTCGTCGAATGATTATCTCGCGAAGCTAATCGAGCAGGCAGGCGGTGAATACGCTTCGGCGGATTCCGATTCGTCCTCTTCCTCGAAAGCAACTATTACCATTCAGATGGAAGATTTCTACCGCATTGCGAAAGATGCGGAGGTGCTGATCTATAACAGCACCATCGAAGGAAGTGTCGGAAGCCGTAAGGTGCTGGCGAAGAAATCATCACTATTGAAGAAATTTAACGCGATGAAGACGGGGGAAGTGTATTCCTTGGGGCCGGATTTCTTCCAGAACAGCACGAAGCTCGTGGACGTGATGGAAGATATCTATCACATTTTGACTGGAGAAAACAATTCACTCAGTGTTCTAACTAAGATAAAATAGAATTACACAAGAATACGAAATGAAGGAGTAACCGATTGGAAAGTCACAGACGTTCGAGAATGCGATTTGTCATTGCAACAGTAGGACTATGCGTATGCTTAGCCCTACTGTTTGTGGTGAACTTAATGCTCGGAAGCACGGGCATTTCTTTTGGAGAACTGTGGAACATCCTCTTCCATCCCAATTCCAATGACATGAACTACGATATCGTCTGGAACATTCGCCTTCCGCGTATCCTCTCGGGGATTATGCTGGGAGGCGCTCTTTCCGTCTCCGGATATTTGCTCCAGGTGTTCTTCGCGAACCCAATTGCTGGTCCATACGTGCTCGGAATCTCTTCCGGCGCGAAGCTGACCGTTGCGCTCTGCATGGTCTTTCTCCTGCAGCAAGGCGTGACATTGAGTGCTTTTGGCATGACGCTGGCGGCATTTGTGGGCTCGCTCATCGCAATGGGTTTCGTCATGGCACTTTCGGGTAAAATCAGAAATATGTCTATGCTGGTGGTAATCGGCGTCATGATCGGTTACATCTGCTCTGCGATTACCGATTTTGTCGTTACTTTTGCCGACGATTCGAATATCGTCAATTTGCACAATTGGTCGATGGGAAGTCTGTCGGGCATTGAGTGGAGTGGCGTTCGCTTGCTTTCATTACTTGTCGTGCTTGGTGTCTTTGCAGCATTCATGCTTGCAAAACCAATCGGCGCCTATCGATTGGGTGAGACATACGCAGCGAGCCTCGGCGTTAATATTCGAATCCTTCGGATTCAGCTTATTCTGGTTTCCAGTTTGTTGTCAGGTGTGGTAACGGCGTTTGCAGGCCCAATCTCTTTCGTTGGCATTGCGGTGCCACATTTGATGCGGAGTCTGATTCGAAGTGATGCGCCAATTCGAATGATTCCGTCTTGCTTCCTCGGAGGTGCTGCGGTGACGATGATGTGCGATGGAATCGCACGGACTATTTTTAGCCCGACGGAACTTAGCATCAGTTCGGTGACCGCGGTGTTCTTGGTACCAGTGGTTCTGTACATGATGGTTCAGAGAAGGGGGCAGTAGACATGGAAGAAATCTTGAAAACTGAGTCCCTTCAAGCTGGATACGGAAAGGAAATTGTTGTCGGGGACGTAAATATCTCGTTGGAACCCGGCGAAGTGCTCGTGCTCGTTGGACCGAATGGTTCGGGCAAGTCGACGATACTGAAGACGATTACGCGTCAGCTCTCGAAATTAGGTGGAACGGTCTTCCTCGGTGAATCGGATTTGCAGGAGATGAATGGCGATCAGATTGCGAAGATGATGTCTTTGGTGACCACTCAGCGTCTCCATCCAGAGTGGATGTCTTGCCGCGAAATGGTTTCCACGGGGCGTTATCCATATACAGGGCGACTGGGAATCCTTGGTGATTCGGACTGGAAGAAGGTGGATGAGGCGATCGAACTGGTTCGTGCAGAGGATATTGCAGAGGCGAATTACAATCAAATCAGCGATGGACAGCGGCAGCGCATCATGTTGGCACGCGCGCTTTGTCAGGAACCAGAAGTCATGGTGCTGGATGAACCCACTTCGTTTCTGGATATTCAATTTAAGATGGATATTCTGGGAATCCTACGTCGTGTGGCGAAGAACCGGAACGTGGGCGTGGTAATGTCGCTTCATGAACTCGAGTACGTGATGGCAGTTGCCGATCAGGTGCTCTGCGTGGGGAATGGCGGAATTCAAGACCGCGGAACCCCGGAGGAAGTACTGACGGGAGAGAATCTGGAGAAACTCTTCGGACTTCCAGTCGGTTCTGGCAAACCAGTCGCACAAGGATTACGAGAATACGGTGGGATTTTTTGTGAATGGATGAAATAGTGTATGAATAATGAAGGAATGAGACGGATATGAGTAAAGTCATTATGGTACAGGGAACGATGTCGAATGCAGGCAAGAGCCTGCTTGTTGGCGGCCTTTGCCGAGTATTTCGGCAGGACGGTTACCGTGTTGCACCGTTCAAATCTCAGAATATGGCGTTGAATTCATTCGTTACGAAGGATGGCCTCGAGATGGGACGTGCCCAGGTGATGCAAGCCGAGTGTGCGAAGACGGAGCCATCGGTATATATGAATCCCATTCTCCTAAAACCGACAAACGATATTGGCTCGCAGGTTATCGTCAATGGCGAGGTGCGTGGTGATATGCCAGCGAGAGAATATTTCAAATACAAGAAGAAACTCGTTCCGGATATCCTGAATGCTTTCCGGAAACTAAGCGAAGAGAACGATATTATTGTCATCGAGGGGGCAGGAAGTCCTGCCGAAATCAATTTGATGGAGAACGACATCGTCAACATGGGAATGGCGGAGATGGTGGATGCCCCTGTGCTGCTGGTCGGTGATATCGACCGAGGTGGCGTCTTTGCGCAGCTATACGGAACGGTTAAGCTCTTGGATAAGGCGTATCAGGATCGAATCCAAGGCCTAATTATCAATAAATTTCGCGGTGACGTGACACTCCTGGATTCGGGCATTGAGATGTTAGAAGAAATGACAGGAGTCCCAGTCATTGGAACGGTTCCATATCGCCCGCTGAACATCGATGATGAAGACAGTTTGAGCACGCGCCTCCAGGGAACGGCACCAGGGTTAGTGAATATCGGGGTTATCCGTTTTCCAAGGATTTCGAATTTTACCGATCTTGCACCGTTTGAATTGATTCCGGGTGTGGGCATTCGTTACATTACGCACCCGTCGGAA
>CAVFWT010000092.1:0-6755 GCA_963626305.1 bacterium
TAGAGGGGGCTTATAGCCCCGGTTCGAACCACCCGTTTTACGGGTGGCACCGATTGCGCTATGCTCGAGAATTTGAATCTTACGATTCCGAATTAAATGGATACTTAATGGAAAAAGAAATGAATAATTATCGTTTCGATAAGCATGCTCGGGCGCGTAGGAATGGGAGTAATTTATTTTTACCAATATATAAATAGAAAGAAGATGATTTGAAATGGCTAGTTGCACAACTCCAAGTTATACAAGACATAATTTTAAAGATGCGGGAAGAGCCTGTCCAATCGATTACAAGCTGGACCAGGCGGTCTGGAAGGCAGAGCCGACAGAGGAACACACGTATGATGCGTTGCTCGTCGTAGGCGGACTGTATGGAAATCCTTTTGCGATGGACGAAGTGCACCGAATGGTAGCAGAAGAAAAGAAGCTTGTCGGCGAGAACGGTAAGGTAGGCGTTGTATTCAACGGCGATATGCACTGGTTCGACCGGACCGCAGAAGAATTTGCGCGCATCGAACGCGGTGCGGAGGGCTTTATCCCGATGGTGGGCAACGTCGAGGCGGAGGTTCGGAGACCGGCAGACATCGGTGTTGGCTGCGGCTGCGCGTATCCGGACTGCACGGACGATGCGAGCGTAAGCCGTTCGAACCGAATCCATCACATGATGCGTGAGGAAGTGCAGAAACACCCGGAGCTGATTGCGAAATTGGCAGATCGTCCGGGTCATATGGTAGCAAAAGTTGGTGATTGCAAGATCGGCATCACCCATGGTGACGAGAAGCTTCTGGGTGGATGGAATTGCGCGATTGAACAGCTGGAAGATGTGATGAGACAAGGCGAACTGTCGGATTTCATGCGTGAGAATGCCATCGATATCTTCGCGACAACGCACACCTGTGCAGCGGTTGCAGGATGTCTTCAAGGTGGCGTTGTAATCAACAACGGCGCGGCAGGGCTTCCGACTTTCGCCGGACAGCATTTCGGAATTCTGACAAGAATTGCTAAGACACCGAATGAAGATGCACTCTATCGTACGCAGTATAAAGATGTCTACATTGAAGCGGTGCCGGTTCGCTACGATCATGAAGCATATATTCAGTGGTTCGATGAGCTCTGGAAACACAATTCGCCGGGTGAAGTATCTTACCGAAATCGTATCGTGAACGGTCCGGCTTGCTATATCGGAAACGCACTGCTGGGTGGATTTGAAATTCAGCCGAAATACATAGAAGAAGCATATCCAGCAAAATTGCCGGCAACGAAGCAAGACCTCGAGGATGCCATGGCGAAAATCATGTACTTCGAGGACATGGTACCGAATGTTGAGTGTTTGAAAACTCGCGAGAAGCTCACCACGATTCAGGTGAACGTGGGCAAGAAGTGCAACCTCTCTTGTGCGCATTGTCACGTGGGTGCGGGTCCGAACCGCACAGAAGTAATTAATCGTGAGACACTGCAGGCGGTCCTCAATGTTGGCCAAAAGTATGGTTTCAAGACAATTGACATTACCGGCGGCGCACCAGAGATGGCACCGGATTTCGAATGGTTCATCGAAGAAGCGACGAAGCACGGCTTCCGCGTACTTGTTCGTACGAATCTGACAATCCTTGCCGTTCCAGCTTATGCACACCTGATTCAGAAATATGCGGAGCTTGGCGTTACCGTGATTGCTAGCTTGCCGAACTTTAGCGATGCGCTAACAGATAGACAGCGCGGAAATGGTGTCTTCAAGAAGAGTATTGAGATTCTTCACAAACTAAATGAAGAAGGTTATGGGATGTCGGCAGATGTATCGAATGAATCTTCGAAAGAGAATCACGACAATAAAAATCTGGAATTGAATCTCGTCTTCAATCCACAGAGAGACATTCTTCCACCGGATCAGCAGGACTTGGAAGATCTGTATCGCAAAGAACTGCACAATTATGGAATCGAATTCAATCATCTGTATGCAGTAACGAACAATCCGATTGGTCGTTATGGATGTCATCTTCTAGAGAATGGAATCTATCCACAGTACATGAATATGCTCCTGGATGCATTCAATCCGGCAGCTTGCGAGAACATGATGTGTCGTGATCAGATTAGCGTAGGTTATGATGGAAGAATTTATGACTGTGATTTCAATCAGGTAATGGAAATGCCTTGCCAGAATGACGGCAAAGACTTAACGATATTCGACCTAGCAGATGGAAACGTTGAATCTTTGCAGCGTGACATCCGATTTGATGTACATTGCTACGGATGTACGGCAGGTGCAGGTTCTAGCTGTGGCGGCACATTGGTGCAAGGGTAACTTAGTGGGATAAAATCCATAGATTGCCCGAAAATCCTACTGTACATATTGACAGAAAAAATAAAAGGCGGTATCCTATGAATTGGTTAGATAACTCTAATTCATAAGATACCGCCTTATTTCGTATTAATTATTTCTCAATAGAATCTTCGATGAGCAGTCGGATGCAATGATACAAATACGGTTTGTATTCTTCAAATGAAATCGGATCGCTGCGAAGCAGCACTGTGTAACAAGTGGAGTTCACCAGCTCAATCAAGGTGTAGATAAGAATATCCGGATTCTGGAGCTTCGTATCTTCCTTCTCGATTAGGCGTGTGATGAATTCTTTGAAGTTAATTGCGTCATCATTTTCGCTGTCGCCATCACATTCCACCTTGCTGTTGAGGAACAGTCCCCAGCTCAAATTCTTCGAGACGAACTTGAGAAGGACGAGATCTTTGGACAGATAATTGAGAATGTAATCGGCGATATAGATGAATCGGTCTGCGATGCTGACCGAAATGCCGGCACTCCGAACACTGCTCAGATTATTCTCCATTTCGTTGACCGCAGTGGTGAGAATCTTTGAAGCCTTGATGACGATGAGCTCGTCCCGAACTTCTTCCTTGCTATTGAAATATAGGTAGAATGTCCCTTTGCCGACACCGGCATTGAGTGCGATGTTCAAGATTGTCGTATTCGAGAAGCCCTTTGTAGTGAAGAGCTCATACGCACTATCGAGAATATCTTGGCGTTTTTTGTTTTTCTTTAATGTTACTTTCGTCATCATTGTATCCCTGGGTAAAAATAGAATTGGCGGGCAATGTTCCCGTTTGAACTTATTATCAAACATAACATTAAATTTTGTCATCGTCAATATCAAAATGACGAACGGTCAAGTTTTGAAATGCTTATTATACAAAGATTGTAGCCGGTTAAAGAGCCTTTCTCGAATTAATTTAAATACAATTGTTGACTATTGGTCAGTTGTGTGCTAACATACCGATTGAATTAATGACCATCGGTCAGAATATTGTAATGAAATTTATTTTTAGAAAGGCTCAAGAGCGATGAAATTCGGTAAGACAATCGTTAAACTGAGACACATCATTCTAATTGGAGCATTGGTACTTCTGATACCAGCAACAATTGGAATGGTAAAGACCAAGGTAAATTACGACATGCTCTCATACCTGCCAAGCGATCTGGAGACTGTCAAAGGACAGGACATCCTGATGGATGAGTTCAACAAGGGCGGTTTCTCCATCATGGTAGTGGAGAACATGAAGACGGATGCCGTGTCGAAGATGAAGGATGAGATTTCCAAGATTAAACACGTCGAGTCGGTCGTAAATCTGCAGTCGGTAATCAATCCGAACGTACCGATGTCCATGTATCCGAAGGTGGTGCAGGACAACATCAAGAATAAAGATGCGACGATGCTTGTCATATTCTATGATACGGGAACTTCCGATGAGCGAACCATGAATGCATTGACGGAAGTGCGAAAAGTAGGCAATAAGAATACATACGTTGCCGGCATGACGTCCATGGTGCTCGACCTCAAGAATATTGCGGAATCTGAGGAGTATAAATACGTTGCGGTAGCCGTTGTGCTCTGCTTGATTGCGATGATGCTCCTGCTCGATTCTTATTTGGCACCGGTAATATTCCTGCTGAGTATCGGTATGGCGATACTGTACAACTTAGGAAGTAATATCTTCCTGGGTGAAATCTCCTTCATTACGAAGGCAATCGCTGCAGTACTTCAGCTCGGTGTTACCATGGACTACTCCATATTCTTGTGGCATAGCTACATGGAGAAGTTAGACCAAGGAATGGAAGAGAAAGCGGCGATGGGAGAGGCAATCGATGCGACGCTCGTATCCGTAACCGGAAGCTCGATTACTACGGTGGCTGGATTCTTAGCACTCTGTGGTATGACGTATGCACTGGGAATGGACCTCGGAATTGTAATGGCGAAGGGCGTTGTATTCGGTGTAGTTTGCAGTGTTACGGTACTGCCGGTACTGATTCTGTTCCTGACAAAACCGCTGAAGAAGACCAGACACAAGACACTCATTCCGAGCGCAGAGAAGCTTTCGCACAAGCTTACATCACGTTATTGGATCTACATTCTGGTATTTGCAATTATCGCGATTCCGGCAATATATGGATACAATCACACCAACAACGTGTATGACCTGACGAAGATGGTCATGGGCGATGGTGATGGAATTCCAGAGGAGAAAGTTCCGTTCTACACAGCGAACAATAAGCTGTCGGAAGACTTTGGAATCAACACATCCTACTTCATCATGGTGGATTCGAATCTGACTTCGGAGCAGGGCCGTGAGCTCGCAAATGAGATTAAGGATGTGAAGGGTGTCGCCAGCGTACTGAGTACGGATTCCGTACTGGGAAGCTCCATACCGAAGAACATACTTCCTTCAGAGCTGAGCAGCTCGCTAATATCCTCGAAACATCAGTTGATACTCGTCAACTCGAAATACCGAGTTTCGTCAGATGCGGTTAATAACCAAATTGATAAAGTGAACAAGATTGTCCAGACGTATGATAAGAAAGCAATCGTACTCGGCGAGGCACCGGCGAATAAGGATTTGCTCAAACTGACGAAATCCGACTTCGATACGGTTAACTGGATTTCCATCTTACTGGTATTCCTGATCATATTCGTCGTACTTCAGTCAGTATCACTTCCGTTCATACTGATTGCGGTCATTGAACTGGCGATATACATCAATATGGGAATATGCGGATTCACCGGGGTGGAATTACCGTTCCTGGTTCCAATATGTATCACGACCATTCAGCTGGGATCCACTGTCGATTACGCAATCTTGTTATCGACGAGATATAAGACGGAGCGAATGGCTGGACATGCGAAGAGAGAGGCAATCGATATCGCGGTGCAGGCATCAATTCCATCCATCCTGGTCAGCGCACTTGGATTCTTCACATCGACGTTCGGCGTATCGGTATACTCCAATATCGCCTTGATTAGCCAGATGTGCGCACTGATGGCAAGAGGTGCAATCATCAGTATGATTACGGTAATCTTCTTGTTACCATCCATGCTGATGGCATTTGATAAAGTAATTTGTAAAACAACAAGGGGCATGAAAGGATTGTTGAAAAATGCTAAAGCTTAACACGAAATTCAAGAAAATCGGCGCCCCGATTCTCGCCGGGGCATTGGTACTGAGCACTGCAGTGTTCTATGTACCGACGCTGAATACCGCAAATGCGGACACAGAGAAAACCATTAATGAGAACTTTTCGGATCTGCTGAGCAATGCCGAAAGCGGCGACAAATCGGAAACCGTCTACGCAGTAATGGACGCAGATGGCAACACGAGCGAAGTATCCGTCAGCGAATGGCTGAAGAACAGCGGAAGTTCCAAGACGATTAAAGACTACTCCACGCTGAAGAACATCAAGAACACTTCCGGCGATGAGAAAGTGACCAAGAACGGTAACGATCTCGTATGGAAAGCCAACGGCAAGGACATCAGCTATACGGGTGACTACGAAGGAGAACTTCCGGTCCAAGTAAAAATCCATTATTACCTGGACGGCACCGAGATGTCCGCAAAGGAAATCGCTGGTAAGTCTGGTAATGTTAAAATCCGCTTCGATTACGAAGTGAACGATAGCGTATCCTCGAACGGTTACAACATGACTCGTCCTTATACGATGATTAGTGCAGTCGTTCTGAGCAACGATAACTTCTCGAACGTATCGGTAAATAGCGGTAAGGCCATCAACGATGGAAACAACACCGCAGTAGCAGGAATTGCACTTCCGGGCGTATCTGAAGATTTGAACATTGATTCGCTGGATATTCCGGATCACGTAACAATTACTGCAAAGACCACGAACTTCGAAATCGACGGAACTTACACCGTTGCAGCTTCTGGATTCATGTCTGACGCAGATACCTCCAAGCTGGACGATGCAAGCAGCGAAGTAGACACACTGGAAAGCTCGTTGAATCAGCTCTCCAGCGCATCGAAGAAACTCGTAAACGGAACAAGCAAGCTGTCGAGCGGTGCAAGCACACTGTCGGATAGCACTTCGCAGATTGAAGAAGGCACAAAGACACTAGAGACGGGTGCAAAGAAGCTGGATAGCGGAGTCAGTGCTCTTTCCACAGGTGTAAACACCTTGAGTAGCGGAGCTCAGCAGTTGTCTGCCGGTGCAACAAATTTGCAGGCAGGAACGAAGCAGTTAGAGGAAAAGGTTATCGGAACATCCAAAGATGACACCAGTAGCCTCAGTTACAGCACTGCAGCCCTCAAGACTGGTGCAAAGCAGGTAAGCGATGGCATGACGACTTTGGCGAAAACCATCAAAGAGCAGAACACCAGCATTGCGACTACGGTTCAGAAAATCAGCACAACACTGGCTAGTGTAAATACGGAAGAAGTTACGGCACCATCCCACGATAGTGTAGATA
>CAVFWT010000093.1:0-6691 GCA_963626305.1 bacterium
GAATGACTTCCTTTCCGAGGTATTCTTCCAGGGCTTTCAATACTGCGAAATTGCGGAAGGTACCACCTTGCACGACGATTTTGTCACCGAGTTCTTCTGTGTTGGCAATCCGGACGACTTTCGTAAATACGTTCTCAATAATCGAGCGGCAAAGTCCAGCCATGATGTCGTTGGTCTCTTTACCATTTCTCTGTTCATTGATAATGGTGGAATTCATGAAGACGGTGCATCGGCTTCCAAGGCTCGCCGGAGCTTTGGAAGAAAACGCCGTCTTCTCAATGTCTTTGACCGGTATGTTAAGTGACTTGCCGAAGTTTTCCAGGAAAGATCCACAGCCCGAAGAACAGGCTTCGTTAAGCGAGATGTCGGTAATGACGCCATCTTTCATCCAGATGGCTTTCATGTCTTGCCCACCAATATCCAAGATAAAGCTGACGTCTGGAATGTATTTCTTGCAGCCTGCTGCATGGGCAACAGTTTCAACCGTGTGATAATCGGCTCTCAGGGCACTGGCGAGCATCATCTCACCATATCCGGTGGTGCCGACCCCCAAGACATTCAGTGTAATGCCGGCATCCTCGTATTTCTTGGCAATACCGCATAAACCTTTTTTTACCGCCTCTAACGGTTCTCCATTATTATTGAAATAGAAAGTATCAGTGAGGTTCTCGTCTTCATCGATGAGAACGCCCTTCGATGTGGTGGAGCCGGAATCGATTCCGATGTAGACATTCGCAACTTTATTCTCCGTGTTCTCAGCCTTAGAAATCAAATCGGTTGTCGTCCCCAGTTCGGAGCGATGCCTCTCAATAAATGCATCTTGTTCTTCCGGCGTATGGAAGAACGGATTCGCTGCTTCTGAGTCCACGGTGTTCTTCGGGGAATTCTCCAGCAAATTCTTCGCCTCTAGGAGCGTCAGGTGCTCTCCGTTATCTTCAAACAACTTATCTGCTGCAATCGAAGCCCCCAGCGCAACAATCGTTTCCGGATTCTTCGGAATGATGATTTCTTCTGGTTTGAGATTCAGTCTCTCGGCAAAGACCTTGACCAGCGTCTTATTAAAGGTCAGCGGGCCACCTTCAAAAATAATTGGAGCCTTGAGTTCCAGGCCTTGCGAAAGTCCGCCAATTGTCTGCTTCGCAACCGCGTGGAAAATCGAAAGTGCAATATCGTGTTTATCCGCCCCCTGGATGAGCAGCGGCTGAATATCTGTCTTCGCAAAGACGCCACAGCGGCCGGATATTTCATATACGTTCTCACCCTTCTCGGCATACGCTTCTAACTCGTTTGGTTTGATCTGGAATAACGCTGCCATCTCGTCGAGGAACGCACCGGTACCACCGGCGCAGCTGCCGTTCATTCGCATGTCGGATGCAGATAATTCTTTTCTCGTCTCATCGTAACGGAAGAAAATAACCTTGGCATCTTGGCCACCGAGTTCGACTGCCGTGCGTGCATTCGGATAGAACTTCTGAATGACCGCAGCGTTGGCAACCACTTCCTGTACGAAGTGGACGCCCAGCGCATCTGCAACCGGCTTACCACCCGAACCGCATATCGTAAATTGGAACTTTTCATCGGGATATTCCTGAGAAGCCTCTGCCAACAAATCGCACAGAGTGCTTACCTGCCGTGCATTGTGTCTCTGATATTTTCGGTAAAGGACTTCATTCGCTTCCTTATCATAGATGACCAGCTTGACCGTCGTCGATCCGATATCAACGCCAATTCTCAAATTCTCTCTATAATCCTTGCAATTCATTTCCTCTAGTAACTACTCCTTATCCAATTTCTATCGAATATAAGTAACCAATTAACTTTAAATCAACCTAAAAAAAACAACGAATCAGCACTTTGGAAGTGCTGATCAGATTGCGTCGTTCAGTATATTCATAAATTGGTTAATTGGTTAATCGGAATACACTCATATCAATAAAAAATCTTATAGCTGTTATTTTATTCCATTTCGGTCCGAATTTCTATTGATTTCTAATTTTCCACTTGAATTTATACATATGTAATGTATAATAGAAAAGAATGAAATGGATAATAATTTATTTCTTTGCATAAACATGCATAAATTTTGATAACATACGGAGGTTTTGAAATGGCAAAAGATAAAGTTGTTCTCGCTTATTCGGGAGGATTAGACACGACCGCTATCATCCCTTGGCTGAAGGAAACTTACGACTACGATGTAATCTGCTGCTGCGTTGACTGCGGACAGGGTGAGGAGCTGGATGGTCTGGAAGAAAGAGCTGCATATTCAGGTGCAAGCAAGTTATATATTGAGGACGTTGTAGATGAATTTGCAGAAGATTTCATCATGCCTTGCGTACAGGCTGGTGCAGTATATGAGCACAAGTATCTGATTGGTACCGCAATGGCTCGTCCGGTAATCACAAAGGCTCTGGTAGAAGTAGCTCGCAAGGAAAACGCAGTTGCTATTTGCCACGGCGCTACTGGTAAGGGTAATGACCAGATTCGTTTCGAGCTCGGCATCAAGGCACTGGCTCCAGACATTGAGGTTATCGCTCCATGGAGAGATGACAGATGGCAGATGGATTCTCGTCAGGCTGAGATTGACTATTGCAAGGCTCACGGCATTGACCTTCCATTCTCGACCGATCAGAGCTATTCCCGTGACAGAAACCTCTGGCACATCAGCCACGAAGGTCTGGAACTAGAGAACCCAGCTGTTGAACCAAATTATGATCACCTTCTCGTTCTGAGCAACTCCCCAGAGAAAGCTCCAGATGAAGGCGAATATGTAACCATGAAGTTCAAGGAAGGTGTTCCGGTATCCATCAACGGCGAAGAAATGAAGGTTGCCGACATTATCCGTAAGCTGAATGAACTCGGCGGCAAGCATGGTATCGGTATCTGCGACATCGTTGAGAACCGTGTAGTTGGTATGAAGTCCCGTGGCGTATATGAGACACCAGGAGGCACCATCCTGATGGAGGCTCACGATCAGCTCGAAGAACTGGTTATCGACCGTGCGACAATGGATCTGAAGAAAGACATCGGTAACAGAATGGCTCAGACCGTATACGAAGGTAAATGGTTCACACCAGTGAACGAAGCCATGATTGCCTTCACGAAGTCCACCCAGAAGTACGTAACCGGTGAAGTTAAGTTCAAGCTTTACAAGGGCAACATCATCAAGGCTGGTACTACCTCCCCTTACTCCCTGTACAGCGAGAGCCTCGCTTCCTTCACAACTGGTGATATGTATGACCACCACGATGCGGCTGGATTCATCACACTGTGGGGACTTCCACTCAAGGTTCGTGCAATGAAGCTCAAAGAACTCGAAAAAGAGAACAATAAGTAATCATTGGATAAAAGTAAAAGCCTGCCAGATGGCAGGCTTTTTCGTTGCTTTAAGTTGTACGAGTATTCGTATTAATTATTCGTAGAGTGCGTATTGGAACCGTGACTTCTTCGGTCCGTGCTCTCAAATACGTTGTCTTAGCATGCACTAGTCAATCAAGGCACGAATCTCTTCGGCGCCATACGTAACCTGGCTAATACCTTCAGTTTCAATTCGGTATAATCCATTCGCGGCAACATGTTCCGCAATTTGCTCCAGATCTCGAATACCGCTCTTACCTCTTTGCTTACTAATAATCTCCTCTAGGCCATCATCCGTAATTTGAATCTCGTTATCTCGAAGTCCCATCTTCTGGATGACCTTCGGAAGCGCAAACTGGGAGAAAATAATTTTTTTCTCATCATCGGTGTAATCCGGCAATTCAATGACGGCAAATCTCGACAGCAGTGGCGCACTGATATCTTCCTTGACATTGGCCGTCGCAATCGGATATACCCCGGAAGTTGGAATCATGCACTCCATATAGTTGTCCGTAAATCCTAAGTTATCCAGAAGCGTTAAGAGTACATCAGATGGATTCGCACTTCCCTTTCCGCTATTCGCTTTGTCCAGCTCGTTGATGATGAATACCAAGTTGGATGCACCGGCATGCGAGAACGCCTCCATAATAATGCCCGGCTTCGCATTTGAATAAATCCTGGAGCTTCCTGTAAGCTGCTCTGGGTCATTGATGGAACTCATGTCGAGTGTCGTCCACGGCAATTTGAGTATTCTGGCTACGGCGTAGGCAATCTGCGATTTACCGGTACCTGCCGGCCCAATTAACAGAATTCCGTACGCTGGCAGCGTGTGGGTTCGATTAATCTGGATGATTGTCTCGATGATTCTCTGCTTGACAGACTCCATGCCATAGAGTTCCTCATCCAGTATCCTTCTTGCCTCAACCGGATCAATGGACTCGAAGTAATTGTTCTTCCATTGAACATTCATCATGATACTCAGCGCTCTCTGCGCATGTCTTCTCTCCGCCGGTGTCACTTCATTCGATCTGGCAACGGCCAGGTTTCGACTCGCCCAAATTCGAATGTTCTCCGGCAACGTTCTGCCGGCACAATTGATGAAATCCGTAATGCTCTGAATCGATGTCAATTTCATGGCATCACATTCCGCCAGTTCCTCATCGGAAAGTTCATCCTCAGAGGGGGCGTTGCTCGCCATCAAGCGCTGTATCATATACTGCAGGAATCCATCCTCAGCACTGAGTTTGCTGTCATTGCCCAGTGCCACTTCACTAATTCCATATACGCAGTACCCTCTGCTATTGTTCACGCCATCCAGACGAACCTTAATATGATTCTCACCGAGCCACTGAAACAGGCTGACAAATCTCGCGTCAATTTCTTTGATATCGGCAGACCATGCTCCAGTCGAAGTTTCAAATTCGAAGCTCGTTCTCTTAATCGGATTGGTGAAAATTCCAATGGAGGTATCATCCCATTCCTTTCTGCTGTTATCAATCACAATGACTGGATATTCCGCCGTCATTTCATGAACATTCGAATAGAAAATTTCATATGTGCAAACAGGCTCATTGGCTCTATCGGGCATTTTGCTAAAATCAAATACGGGCATGGTTTACCTTCCTTCTGAATTATCCTCGTTGAGACTTTACTCATTCTCACTTTCTTTTAAAAATTATATCATAAATTCCTGAATTCGAAAAAGCGGAGGCATATTATTGTGCTCCGCTTTCCCTAGAAATAATTTGATATATAATTTCTATTTGTCTATTCTCAAATGAAGCTTTGTTTTCTTCGTCGATATAATCTGCAATTATGCATTGCGATATACTAAAAGCCTAAGATCTGCTTGATTTCTTCAAGGTCTTCCGCAAAATAGATTCCATCTTGACGTTCTTGAGAAGATAAACCTTTTTCAATCATATGATTCAGAAGCGCTGCCAAGGAATCGTAGTAATTGTTCAGGTTGTAAAGAATGCACGGCGCGTCCAGATGCTTCAATGAGACCTTTGACATGATCTCTGTAATTTCCTCTAACGTTCCAGTACCTCCAGGGAATGCGATAAACGCATCTCCCAGTTCAATCATCTTTTTCTTGCGTTCCGACATATCTTCCATTACAAGCAGCTTTGTCAATCCCTCATGCTGGAATCCCTCTGCGATAAAAGACTTGGGTTCAACACCGATTACTTCACCGCCGGCATTCAAAACGCTATCCGCTAAGGCACCCATCAAACCGGATTTCGATCCGCCGTAGACCAGCGTATTTCCGGTAGTGCCAATCCAAGTTCCCAATTCCTGAACGGCTTTGCGCAAAGATGAATCGTTGCCTTCATTTGCGCCTAAATAAACTGTAATATTCAAACTAAATTCTCCCTCTAAATTTTATATCGTGACTGGTATGCTTCCCTTGTTTTCCCATACTTTTTTTCAACTTTGCATCGTAAATTCCGGAGATTGATGCAGGTAATTTTACGATTTACAGATTTCTGCCAAGTTCTTTTAATTCAGCAATCGCCTCTGCATTCTGACTCAAGTCCATTCTATCACTTGCGGAATATGATTTCTTAAATAGCATATCCCAAGACAGATAATCGGTAATGCACTGGAATTGCTTATCAATCAGTTCATATTGAATGCTATCAACTGGTGCAGCACCAACCACCAGAACGCCCACCTTCTTATTCTTCAAGTGAAGTCCTCTGCAATAACATTTGTCAATGATAAGTTTCAGCTGGGCTGTTATGCCCCACCAATATACTGGGGTCGCAAAGACAATCACATCTGCAGCAACGATTTTGTCAATCGTCGCATTCGTATCATCCGAATCCACACAGCCATTGATACATTGACAGACGCCACAGCCCTTACATGGAGCGACGTTCAGTTTCTCCGGTGCAATTACTTCTATTTCGTTTCCGACAGCACCCTCTACAAATGCTTCGATTGCAGTTAATGTATTTCCTTTTCTAGCACTTCCGTTAATAATTACGATTCTCATTGTTATACCTCTTAAACAATAGCTTGCTGTTGGCAACAGCTTCATATTCTAGCACGTGTATCAAGATTATACCACTACATCTGTATTATTGCCTCGATGATTTATCAAAATATCTACTCTATTTCAAAATCGACAAGCCTGGCTCCTACAAACCATCCGGGGACATAGTGTCCATTTGCTTGACTATGTTGCAATCATCCCTGTTTAAACTATTGCTGTTTGAGGGAACGTATCAACTATTATTTGAATTTACTGCTTTTCATGCCTTGGGCGGTTTAGGGCTGTCCAGTTCTTAGGATTTGTATCATCAGGTGTTGTTCCGGCAAGAACCGC
>CAVFWT010000094.1:0-6623 GCA_963626305.1 bacterium
CGACATATGATTACACGCCGTCACCGGGATACCGCGTCAAAGCGCTCACGGTGGAAGGTGAAGCGGTGGATTTTGATGAGACGGGAGGTACTTATAAATTCAAGAAATTATACACTTCCCCGGCAACTCCACGAAGTTCAAAGACCGGAGAGGTGACATCCACTAAAGTCTATACCATCGATGTTCAATTTGAACGGATTGAGTATCAAATTACGACGAAGGTAACGAATGGCAGCATTGACCCGAGCGCTACCGTCGGGGAAGGAGATGATAAAATTATTACGTATCAGCCGGATGACGGATACGAACTCGAGAAAATTACGGTAGACGGAAAAGATGCTGATCTGAAGGATTATTCGAAAGAATATGATTTTCGCGATGTCCATGACAATCATGAAATCGAGGTTGTGTACAGCCGAATTCCGGTTTCGGATTTGACGATTCGCAAAGTCGTAACGGGTGCCCTCGGAGATCGCAGCAAGAAATTCGATTTTGAAGTCAAGCTGAGCAACCTCAAAGCCCTCAAAGAATATGAGGCAGAAGGAATTGATTCGGTGGAGAATGGGGCGATGACAGAAGTTGGATTTGAAGCAGACAAAGACGGCAAAGCGACCCTCTATCTGAAGCTAAAAGCAGATGAATCAGCGAAAATTCCGAGTCTGCCTCGCGGAACGATCTATCAAGTCAAAGAAAAACCAAGCGACCACATTGCATCCTATGAACAGACTGGAGAAGGTGATGAAGCCAAATTCGTTGCAACTTCGAAAGAAAATGCTGATGCGAATAAAACAATCAGTACCGAAGAGGAAGTCGTCGATGCGGAAGATGGAAATATCGAAATTGTTGTGACAAACAATCGTCCGATTGCGACGGTAACAGGTGTTGGAACGGATGATACCCCATATCTGCTGGCAGGAATTATACTCGCTGTATTATCTGGTGGATGGATTATCTATGTGATAAAATACAGGAGAAAATACGATTAGAAAGATAAGATTCTTACTGGCATAGGATGGCAACCTGCCATGCACCGTTCCATGGACGGCGTGGGCGGGTTGCTACCATTGTAAGAGCAAAGAAGCAGCCACTGGATAAAGGAATGAATATGGATAATCACGATCAGCAGAGTGAATATGTGTATATTTTACGATGTGCAGACAACACGCTCTACACGGGGTGGACAACGAATTTAGCACACCGCGTATCGGTGCACAACGCTGGAAAAGGTGCCAAATACACCAAGCCGAGACGTCCTGTGAAACTGGTCTATTACGAAGAATTCAAAGACCGAAGCGAGGCAAAGCGTCGCGAGTGTGCAATCAAGAAATTAACTCGTGCGGCGAAGGAGAATCTAGTGCGCAGTATGGATTCGAAGCAGCTCGAGAACATCCTGATTCCAGAGGAATAGAAATAAGCCATAATTTTCGCTATGTAGCCGTGTTATTCGAATTGTGCTATCATTAATTACGTGAATCATATGACTTTGAAGAGAATAAATTGTAATGGCTGAAAATGTGCAACGCTTGATGGAATCAACGAATTGTTTCGTAGATGAGGTGCGTAGGAGGGTATGATGAGTGAGAATAAAGATTTGACCGTAATCCGAAGAGCACATCCAGAAGACATGGATGAATTACTCAATCTGATTGGCGATATTTTTGAGAATGAGCAAGGAATTGACCGCAAACACAATCCGATTGATGAATGCTATTTCCCACAGTGGTGGTGCTTAGAGAAGGACAACCATATCGTCGGCGGAATCGCTGCATGGATGGAAGATAACGGTGTTCAGCTGGGACGCTTCGCGATTCACCCGGACTACCGCGGAAAACATCTTGGAACGGCACTCATCAAGACGGTGTTAGCAACACTCTTTGAGCAAGGGGTTGAATTCGTTCGCGGAGGAGCGAGGGACACAACGATGCATATCCTGGAGAAACTCGGTGCAAAGAGAAATGGAGAAACGATCGTCTTCTTCGGAAGCAACATCACGCCATTCATTCTATATCGCGAAGATTACGAGCAAGCACAGAAGGCAAAGTCGTGCTGCGGATCCTGTCATCATTAATAAGCATCATTAAAACAGGCAAACATGCATCGCATGCTTGCCTGTTTTTCACTTACTTATTCTTCACTTGGTTCGTTTTCTTCTCTGCGACGTTTTCGTCTCCGATGAAGCACATATAATACGACGAAAGCACCGATACTAATACTGATACCTTCCATCTCTTACTTCTCCACAACGTACATGTCGCCAGAATAAATCTTATCTTCTGGAATTGTTTCACCAACTTCGCTATTCCAGGATTCTGGATTAACATCTTCTACCGATACAGACAGCACTTCTGCTGGGCATCCGAGCGATTCCTGTGCGCACTGACGCAGCTTGTCAGCGAGTTCTTTCTTCTGGTCTTCACTTCTTCCCGGGAACATTTTGACATTAATATGTGGCATGATTTCCTCCTTTTCGGAAACGGTGCGTCTTCGAATTTTCCTCGAATCAGCGCACAATTTCCAATCTCCATTAAATTCTATTTTTAGTATCGCTATTTCAACTCCGCTTGTCAATGTCGAAAATGAAATTCATTTTAAGTCCGATTTGTATCGTACTATCCCAATTCAAATACTTCAAAAAATTTAACTATGTGAAGATATCTTCACACAACTTGTATTGACACTGTGCGAAAACGGGTGTATTCTGTTCAAGAATTTTAGTTAAAATAATTTATATAAAATATCGAGCGAAGAATGGCACGGTATTTTGAACGAAGAAATTAGAATAGGAGAACGAGAAATGACTTTTGATAAGGTAAAAGAAGTAATGTTAGAAACACTGAGCTGCGACGAGAGCAAGATTACACCGGAGGCATCCATTGCCGATGATCTGAAAATCGATTCCCTCGATGCAGTAGAACTGGTTATGGCACTGGAAGACGAATTTGGTGTCAAAATCCCAGATACGGAGCTTTCGAACATGAAGACGGTGAACGATGTTGTCGCTTGCGTCGAGAAATATCTGTAGGTGTGATATGGATAATCAGGAAATCGTTCAAGCACTATTAGAAGAATTCAAAGACTCGGATTTGACCGAACTGGAAATTGAGACAGCGGAGCTGCGATTTCGCCTTGGCAGAGGAACACATAGCATGGAAAATGGTGTGCTATCGAACACATCGCATACTAGAAATCAGGAAGCCGATGGCTCTAGCGGAAAAGCCGATTTGCATGAATCGAACACAGTTTCTTCTTCGCTTCAGACCATCGAGGCACCGCTTGTCGGAACGTTCTATGCGGCATCCTCACCAGAAGCAAAGCCCTTCGTAGCCGAAGGGCAGAAAGTTGCAAAGGGAGAGACAATGTGCATCTTGGAAGCGATGAAAATGATGAACGAATTGACCGCTCCCTATGACCTGATTGTGCATCGCATACTCGGCGTGAACGGAGAGATGGTGGAGTACAACCAAGTGCTCTTTGAGGTTGAAGAATGTTAAAGAAAATCCTTGTAGCCAATCGAGGGGAAATCGCCCTTCGCATCATTCGGGAATGTCAGGACCGCGGGATTCTCGCAGTGGCAGTCTATTCAGAAGCCGATGCAGATGCTTTGCATACACTCGTTGCAGATGAGGCCGTGTGTATCGGACCGGGAAGTGCCTCCGAAAGCTATCTGAACATGAACAATATTCTCCAGACAGCCCAGTCAAAAGGCTGCGACGGAATCCATCCCGGCTTCGGGCTCCTTTCGGAAAATCCAACTTTTGCGAATCTCTGCGAAGAGAACGGCATTAAATTCATTGGGCCTTCGGCGGCAATCATTTCGAAGATGGGCGATAAATCCGCTGCTCGGCAGCTGATGATGGAATCCAATGTGCCGGTTGTGCCCGGTTCCGATGGATCCATCGCCACAACAGACGAAGCCTTAGCGATTGCCGAAGGAATCGGGTACCCCGTTCTGGTAAAAGCATCCGCCGGTGGCGGCGGCAGAGGAATGAGGCGCGCCGATTCTGCAGAAGAACTTCCGCAAGCAGTGGATCAAGCGAAGATGGAAGCCAAAGCGGCGTTCGGTGACGACACCGTCTACATCGAGAAATTGATATTGAATCCACGACACATCGAAGTGCAGATTCTGGCAGATTCTCAAGGAAACGTCATCCACCTCGGAGAGCGAAATTGTTCCATTCAGCGTCGCAATCAGAAGATGCTGGAAGAAGCACCGGCGTTCGGTTTGTCGGATGGCACCCGAAATGCAATTTGCCAAGCGGCAGTCACCGCAGCGAAGGCATGTAACTACGAGGGTGCTGGAACCGTAGAATTTGTCGTCGATGCAGAAGAACACTTCTATTTTATTGAGATGAACACGCGAATTCAGGTAGAGCATCCCGTTACAGAGATGGTCACGGGGATCAATATCGTTGGCGAACAGCTTCGCATCGCATCGGGTGCACCGCTGCGATATCGACAGGAAGACATTCAGATTCAAGGCCACGCCATTGAGTGTCGGATTTGTGCGGAAGACCCGTTACATGATTTTAGCCCGTGTCCGGGAAAGGTGAATTTCATCCATTTTCCATCCGGTTTTGGAACACGTGTGGAGAGTGCACTCTACAGTGGGGCAACCATCAGTCCATATTACGATTCGATGGTTGCGAAGGTAATCGTCTCTGGAGAGAGCCGAATCGAAGCCGTGCGCCGCATGCGAAGAGCACTTGGCGAGATGGTGATTCGTGGACTGACGACGACACAGTCCTTGCAGCAGATGATTCTGTATAATCGTCGGTTCCTGCGAGGAAATTACAATACTGGTTTTATCGGGGAAGAATTAGAGGCACTCCAAGAAATGGTGAAAACCGTTGGCGTGCTAAAGGAGTAGAATATGAATCCGTTTCAGGAAAGAAAAGGTATCCTTCGAGCCATCCATCGGCTTGCGCATTCGACCGAACCGGTGGAAGTGATTCGGCGAAACAATGAGCCCGTTGTGTGCAAACATTGTGGGGAAGGGATGCCACGTGAGGAATGGCGAGATAACCTATATATCTGCCCGAAATGTGGCAGTTACCGCAGTGTCACCGCCATGTCACGCATTCGAATTACTGTGGATCCCGGGAGCTTCCGAGAATTCGGACGCAGCGTGGAAGGCGGAAATCCCCTTGATTTTCCCGGCTATACCGAGAAGCTTCAAGACCTTCGGGTAAAAACAGGTTTGAAGGATGCGGTGGTGACCGGCACTGCAAAGATTTGCGGAAATCGGACGGTGATTGCAGCGATGGATAATCGTTTTATGATGGGCAGCATGGGCATGGCAGTTGGTGAGAAAATAACGCGTGCATTTGAGTATGCGACGAGAAAGAAACTCCCGATTATCATATTCTCCACTTCGGGCGGTGCGCGAATGCAAGAGGGAATGATGTCCCTTCTGCAGATGGCAAAGACTTCTGCGGCAGCAGCGAAACACGACGAGGCGGGACTGCTCTACATTTCCGTGATGACACATCCGACAACGGGAGGCGTTACGGCGAGCTTTGCGATGCTCGGAGACGTGCAGCTTGCGGAACCGGATGCGTTGATTGGTTTTGCCGGGCCGAGAGTGATTGAACAGACGATTGGGACAAAGCTTC
This sequence comes from bacterium, assembly GCA_963626305.1. Lineage (GTDB taxonomy): Bacteria > Bacillota > Clostridia > Peptostreptococcales > Anaerovoracaceae > Mogibacterium_A. Next base: position 5,613 of record CAVFWT010000094.1, read on the forward strand.
CGAAAGGTTTCCAGCGGTCTGCGTTCCAGTATGACTCCGGATTCCTGGATCAAGTGGTGGAACGGAAAGACATGCGCGAGACACTGGGACGTTTGCTCGCTTTGCATCGGTAACGAATCTAGACGCTTTGCAGAGGGAGACATTGTTGATTGCGTGAGATGAACCTCTATGGAGTAGAAAACATGAGTATGAACATAACGGAACGGACGCCGGCAGAACGTGTGCGTATTGCGCGTATGGAATCGCGGCCGACGACCGAAGAATATATCAAAGCAATATTTACGGATTGGATGCCGATGGCAGGAGACCGAAATTGCGGCGAAGATGAAGCGATTATCGGTGGAATTGCAAGATTGGGGGCAGAACCGGTGACGGTAATCGGTCATCAGAAAGGCCGTTCTTTGGAAGAGAATCTAAAGCGGCGTTTCGGAATGCCGAATCCGGAAGGGTACCACAAGGCACAGCGCCTGATGAAACAGGCGGATAAATTCCATCGCCCGATTATCACATTCGTGGACACACCGGGTGCGTATCCAGGCAAAGAAGCGGAAGAACGTGGTCAAGGCAATGCGATTGCCGAATGTCTGAAGACGATGAGCCGGGTATCTGTGCCGGTGATATCTGTTTTTATCGGAGAAGGTGGAAGCGGCGGTGCACTGGCGATTGGTGTTTGTGACCGGATGATTATGCTGGAGAATTCCGTGTATTCTATTCTGTCCCCAGAAGGTTTTGCGAGCATTCTGTGGAAGGACGGAACGCGCTGGGAGGAAGCCAGTGCGGTGATGCGCATGACAGCACCGGAGCTTCAGCGGATGAAGGTGTGTGACGTAATCATTCCGGAACCGGGCGAAGGCGCGCACGAGAGCCGCGATTATGTCTTCGCGCGTGTAGAACAGGAACTGATGGATGCGCTTCACGATTTGAACCGAATTCGGCGAAAAGATATAGCGGAAACCCGTTACCGCCGAATTCGGAGCGCGGGCCGCGAGCTGATAAAGAATAACATTTGGC
>CAVFWT010000095.1:0-6575 GCA_963626305.1 bacterium
CTACGGTATCTTTCGTAATACCATATTCTTTCAGTACTTTCGCGAGTTCTTCAGCAGATCTAACATTACCCAAAGATTCATCCGTGAAATCAATTGTATTATTTGCATACGCTGCATACGTACTGGTTTCGAAAAGATGTACATCGCAGTGAACCGCACCTGGAATGTGTGCTTTGTTATAAGCATCGGCAGTAGTTCCTGTCTCTAGAATGATGTAATTCTTGGATTCTGGCTGCTTCCCCTTAATTACGCTGTTCACCCATTCTGGCGATACATAGACAGTTTTCTCCGAAACAGAAGGAACTGGTTTTTCTTTAACTGTAATGGTAACAGATTTTTTTACTTTCTTGTTCTTCTTAGAAGTTGCAGTAATCTTTACCTTTCCTTCTTTCTTACCTGTAACAACACCTTTCGAAGACACGGTTGCAATGCTTTTATTGCTTGATTTGTAACTCACCGATTTGCTTGCCTTCTTTGGCTTTACAGATTTGACTGAAACCTTCACTGTCTTTCCAACATATACCGAACTACTAGAAACTTTGAGATAAATCTTTGTCGGTTTCTTGGTTGCTGCGTTAACAGGCATCGTTGCAGCTGCCATTAGCCCGATTCCCATAATGAGAGCCAGAACTAACAATGAAATACGTTTTAAAGTGTTTGTCATAATAACATCCCCCTTTCTCAGTTGTGTACAAGTCACAAAACACTCTATAAATAATAGTATTTATAGAGAAATCTAACTACTAATAGAAAAAAGTTATAGAGTTTGAGGCACATTTGGAAAATCTATAACTGGTTGGCGAAATCAACAGTATTTATTAATTTCATCTATCATTCATCATAGTCACATAGTCATAAACTATTAGTAATCCCCCAAAAAAAGAATAGAATTCTTTCAGAAAAAATTGCTTGTTACAGAAAGGGAGGAATTTCGTGAGAAAGAACGCAAAACATTTCGTACTATTTGCTATTGTATTGTCACTCGTATTCTCTATTTCTTTGATGGATGTCAATGCTGCCACCAGAAAACCAGCTACCGTAAAGACAAGCTCTATCAAAGTTTCAAAGAGCACGAGTACAACGAAGTCTGCAACACTCACCATCAAGTGGAAGAAAGCAAAACGTGCCAAGAAGTATCTCGTCGCATACAAAGTAAAAGGTGCGAAGAAATACAAAAAAGTAAAAACCAAGAAGACAACTCTTACCATCAAGAATCTCAAAGGTTCTACGAAATATGTAGTGAAAATTCAAAGCCAGAATGGAAAGAAACACAGCAAGTACAGCAAGGCAAAGACCTTCAGCACCAAGAAGCTTGTAACTCCGCTGAAGCTAGATAAGTCTAGTGTAACGTTGTATGCAAAGTACAAAGACGATAAAGAAGTTGGCTCTGTAACAATTAAAGCAGCTGGAATTTCCGCTGACAAGCTAACATGGAAATCCGCTGACACAAAAATTGCAACTGTAGACAATGGTATACTCACTGCTGTTGCAACTGGAGAAACTGATATCACAGTATCTGGCCAAGGTCAGACTGCTAAGTGTCACGTTGTCGTCAAATCAGGTGAATACAAATATATCAACGCAGAGGATTTGCTCAAGGAGCTCGCCTCTGGAAACACAGCTTATGAACTCATCGACGTTCGCCAGAACGTTGATAAGAGTGGTCTGGACATGGGTTCATATACTGACGCACACATCGTCGGCGCGATCTCGGCCCCAGCGATGTCCGATGAATATGAGCAACTTAGCACTTCTCAGATTGTAACAAACCTTAAGAACGCTGGTATCACCAATGCGTCTGGTAAGAAATATGTCTTCATTTGCTACTACGGTGGTGAAATCGCTGAACTTGGCGTTAAGTATGCACGAACATCGCTTGGCATCAACGATGATAACATCTATATTCTGAAAGGCGGACAATGGGCATTGGATCCAGATTGGTCCTATATGACTGATGCTCCATATGATGCACCAGAATACCTGATTGGTCTCGGTAAATTGTCTGACGGAACATCGGTTCAGACTGTCACGGCATCCAAGCTTAAGACTGCAATGTCGGATGACATCAAGATTTACAATGTTCTAGATGTCAGAACTACAGATGATTACAACACAAATCATATTGATGGTGCTGTATCCACGCCGGTAAGAGCAGATAACGCCAGTGCACTGAAATCCGCCGTAAACAAATATAGCAAGACTTCAATCTTTGTCATCGTTGATAAAGATAATGGTGCAGATGCTGCATCTGCTTATCAGAAGATGATTAGCTACGGCGTATCTGCAAATCGCATTGTTATATTAGACGGCGGAATGGACGGATATACGGAATAGACCAAGAAAATTTAATTCACATCAAACAGAACAAGTACTAATCACAGCAGCCCCCGCGTTAAACGCGGGGGCTTTTCAAGTTGAATTCATCTTGAAATCTTCAACGCAACTTCTCCCATATGTTTCTTCTAAGATTTTCTGCTGATGCACACGTCCACGATGCCTGCTTTCTCCCTTTCCCGTGAACTTTTCTTCACCCACTCCCTCCATTTCATGAATATTTTTTTACCCCACCTGCGACCTTTCCCAAATAAAGGAAAATATTTTCATATCTTTACGCAACCGTGCCATGTAAAATAATTGTAAATTGCCACAACGTTTCGGCACAATTCATTGTGCCAGCAAACAATTGCGGTATGAAATCTATTTTTACAGGTTTATGAGGAGGTTAATCGAAATGGATATTATGCAGATTGCAAACAGTCCGATTCTGTGGATTGCTTGTGCAGTTCCAGTATGTTTCGTTGTATTCCAGGCCCTCTTGTTCCTAAGAGGCGCGCATAAGGCTGCTAAGCAGCTCGGGATTGAAGACCGACGCGTCAAGAGTGCCATCAAGAGCAGTGCCATCACTTCTATCGGACCGTCCATCGTCGTTCTGAGCGGCATGCTTTCGTTGCTGGTAACCATGGGCGCGCCAGTTGGCTGGATGCGACTTTCCATGATTGGATCGGTTATGTTTGAATCCATCGCCGCTGGACTGGGTACCGCTTCCGTGGGTGTTACGCTGGGTACCGACACGATGACACCAGAGGCTTTCGGCATGGCGCTGTGGACGATGATTCTCTGCTCCATCGGCTGGGTTATCTGGGCGACATTCTCCGCCAACAAGATGGACAAGATTGAGAACAAGATTTCGGGCGGCAACACAGGAACCCTCACCTCGATTGCTTCCTTCGCCATCATCGGTGTTTTCTCCGCAATGTGCGCGAGCCACCTGATCAAGCCAGCGTATCTCATCGCGCTGGCAACGGATGCCGTTACCGTCGGTGCAGCTTGGAAGAACTGCCTGGCTTGCGTGCTCGGTGCCGTAATCATGTTCGTGCTGAACACCATCGCATCGAAGAAAGAAATCAAGTGGTTACGAGAATGGGCACTGACCATCACGATTCTCGCAGCAATGATCATCACTGCATTGGTATAAGGAGGGATTCGACATGGATAAGAATAAAGAATATTACAACAACGAATATGTGCCGCAGGTGAACAAGATTGGTAAAATCACGGGTTACCTTGGCGTAGTATTGGCGTTCACACCAGCGGTTATCCTCGCCGTCGTATACGGCATCCTGCCGAAAGGCTCTGCGCTGATTACCGCATTCATCGCCGGCGCAAGTTCCTTCGGCGTACTCTGGTTCGTCGAGCCAATTTCCTACTTCCCGGTAGTCGGAAGTGCCGGTACCTACATGGCATTCCTTTCCGGCAACATTTCCAACATGAGAATCCCATGCTCCAGCATGGCTCAGGTTGCAGCCGATGTAAAACCAGGTACTGAGGAAGGCTCGGTGATTGCGACCATCGGCATGGCAGTTTCCATCATCATCAACGTCTCCGTACTGACCATTGGCGCAATCCTGGGCGCATCCGTTCTATCCATGCTGCCGGATGGCGTTAAGACCGCACTTAACTACCTGCTGCCAGCACTGTTCGGTGCACTGCTCGTACAGTTCGGAATGAAGATGAAGAAGCACGCCATCACGATGATTATCCTTGCGATGGTTCTCTACTTCGCTATCGGCATGGGCTGGTTCAACTGGCTGCCAGGTGCTTCCAACTGGCTTGGAACATTAGGCTGCGTATTCCTGAGCATCGCCATCGGCCTTGCTACCATGAAGAACAAAGCAAAGAATGAAGCTGCTAGCGATTCCGCGAAATAACGGGAGGCAAGAAATGGCTAAGCAAGATATATATCAGATTGTCGAAAGTCTGGAAGGTCTCTGCAAAGACACCTGCCAGATTATCTGGGACCACCCAGAAGAAAGCGGCGCCGAAAATTTCGGGCCGAAATATTACACCGAAGTGCTGCGCAAAGAAGGTTTTCGCTTCGTAACGAATGAGAATCTTCCAACCGCATTCCAGGCGGAATGGGGCAAAGGCAAACCCGTCATCGCCATCCTCGGCGAATACGATGCCCTTCCTGGACTGAGCCAGAAGGTGTCCACCGTCAAAGAGGAACTCGTTCCGGGCGGTTTTGGCCACGGCTGTGGTCACAACCTACTGGGATCCGCGGCAGTCACTGCGGCAATTGCGGTTAAAAGAATCCTCGAGCAAGAGAAGCTCGGCGGCACAATTCGCTTCTACGGCTGTCCAGAGGAAGAGCTCCTGTGCGGCAAAGTCAAGATGGCTTATTACAACATGTTCGACGGATGCGACTTCGCACTGAGCTGGCATCCGAATTCATCCAACATGGTATTTGACAAGGCGTATCTCGCGAGTGCTTCTTGCAAGTTCTATTACCAGGGCGTCTCCGCTCACGCCGGTTTCGCCCCACAGAACGGCCGAAGTGCACTCGATGCTATGGAGCTCACAAACGTGGGTGTCCAGTACTTAAGAGAGCACGTCATCGATGGTACCAGAATCCACTACACAACGGACAGCTGCGGCTATGCACCGAACATCGTCCACCCTCGTGCAAACTCCTGGTACTACGTTCGCGCACCGTATATGAGCGATGTTAAGTCTACTCTAGAAAGAGTCAAGAAATGCGCAACCGGTGCAGCAATCATGACAGAAACTCAGGTCAAAGCCGAAGTCATCAGCGGATGCTGTGAGATGCTGACAAATACTGCTTTTGCCGATTTAACGTATAAGACACTTCAGGAAGTAGCGACCCCAACCTACACCAAGGAAGAAGTGGAATTTGCTCGTAAGATTCAAGACTCGGTCAGCAAGGATGCGTACCAGAAGGAACGGAAAGCTTACGGACAGACGACTGCCATGTTCGAAGGTGTTGCCCCTCGTAATCAGTGGACGATTTCACCGATGAACGCTTCCACCGATGCCGGTGATGTCAGCTACCTGATGCCGATGAACCTGTTCACAGCGGCGGCATGGCCAATCGGCGTTGCCCCTCACACGTGGCAGGCAACTGCATGTGCCGGATCCACCATCGGCTCCAAAGCCGCTTTCTGGGCAGCGAAAGTCATCGCCGGAACCGCCTACGACCTGTTCACGCAGCCGGAAGAACGCGAGAAGATTCTCGCCGAATTCAAGGAGCGAAATAACGGCACCTACCTTCCGATGTACGAAGGATAAAATGAAGTTTCTTTCCTAATCGGATTCACAATCCAATCGCAATCAGACAAGATGAATAATTTCTGAGAGAGCCCCGCGTCCAACGCGGGGCTTTTGTTATGCATTGCAACACATTACAGCAATGGTGCAAGGCGTTACCACCATAATTTCTTCGCTATGTGCAATGCTCGTGCCATTCTCTTAATACGACATCTCGGTTGCGCCCGATCCTTGCTCTGTTGAACAAAACTGTCCTCAGTGGTAAAATAAGCCATATATTTGGTTAATTGTTTGTGATGAATTCACAAGAATTATAAGGTTCACAAGAGTTATACGAATCTAGAGGATTAATGGTATGGGAATTTCAGTTCAAGAATTATTAGCAAATGAGTTCTTCAAGGATTTCGAGATTATCGCCGGGCACAAAGGATTGCATAAGGAAATGCAAGGCATCACAGTTTTCGAGGCACCTGACGCATTCAAATGGACCAAGGGCAAGGAGATGGTTCTCTCCTCCGGCTACGTCATTCAGCAGAATCCTGACTGCTTGAACGTTGCGTTTGCGGAGGGAAACATCCAGCGTTCCTCCGGCCTCATCCTCAAGCGCGACCGCTATATGGACAGCGTTCCGGAGGACATCATCGAACTCTTCAACGACAACGAATTGCCACTCATCTTGGCGCCTTTCTCGGTTCCGTGGATGGACATTATCAGCCAGTCCAACGTCGCTGTCATGAACCGCGCCATCATGAAGTTCCAGGTTTCAAATGCCATCGATCACCCGATCACGAACCAATCGTATAAGGAGAAGAAAATCAAGCAGATTCTCTCTGCGGTCGAGAACGAGATGAAGTTTCCCGCGTTTCTGCATGATTTTACCGAGGACAAGAGCTACTACAGTTCCCCGAACTTCCGACGGATGACCGAACTGTATAACCTGAAGGAAACAGAATACTGGAATCCTTCGGTTCCTTACACGCACCACACGCTCTGCGATTACATCAACATGT
>CAVFWT010000096.1:0-6501 GCA_963626305.1 bacterium
TTCTTACCATAATATAACCTTATCCCCAAAACTCATTTTGCGTGGCGCACAGAACGTCCGTGTTGTTATTTCTCGTCTGTTGTGTCTTCCTTTGCATCTTCGTCATTTGCAGCATCATCAGAGATTTCAAGCGCATATCCCACATTCCTTGTCGCATGAATCAGGACATTCGCACCAATCGTCTTGAATTTGCGGCGTAAATACGAGATGTATACCCAGATGATGCTCGTTTCTGCTTCGCTGTCCAGTCCCCAGATCTTCTCGAAAATCTGTTCTGTCGACAGGAGCTGTCCTGGATTGCTCATCAGAAGTTCTAGAAGCTGAAATTCCTTATTCGCAAGACGCAGCGTTTTACCGTTACAGGACAGTTCGAAATTCGTGCGGTCCAGTGAGATGTTACCGAATTGGAGAAGTGAATTGGCGACTTTCGTCTGCACCCTCGTGATTGCGCGGAGTCTTGCGAGTAATTCTTTTGGCTCGAACGGCTTCGTCATATAATCGTTGGCACCCATGTCAAGCCCAGCAACTTTATCATCCACTTCGGCTTTCGCGGTGAGGATGATCACCGGTGTCAAATCCTTGCGCTCGCGAATCGTGCGGAGCACCGTCATGCCGTCGACTTTCGGCATCATCAAGTCTAGGATGATGGCATCGTAACTGCTGACATCCAGGAAATCCAGCGCTTCCTCGCCATTATATGCGGCGTCTACCGAATAATGATTGCTCTCCAGGATGTGAACGAGCGCACGCGATAGGGACTTTTCGTCCTCTGCAAGAAGAATTCTCATATGTTTCAACCTTTCTCATTACTTATATATCAATATAGCCTATAGCATAACTCATGTTCCTTAAATTAGACTGAGGATGGCATGACGGGACAGCCTTACAGCATCCATCCATCAGACCTGTTCATCACGGGTGACTTCGTCGATTACGCGAGGTTGTCGTTTCATCCACCGCAGCAGTCCCCGGTTCACCAGAAAACTAATTAGGCAGAGGAGTAACGCAAGCCCAAGCGCCACAAGCAGAATCCGCGTAGCGGTGTCCATAAAGAAGCCCTCGGGGAGCAGGTTAATCAAATTGTCTTTCTTCGGATCGAGCAGCCACTTGTCGTTGTCGAAGAAAATATGATGGAACCGAATAAATGCGGCATCAAAATCCCGAGCAATCAGCACCGTCATCACCGTACCCACAAATGCTGTAATCCCCATCACTCTCGGAATACTTCGGCTAAAAGCAACTCCGTTCTGCAGAGACTTCCGACTCAGCAGACACATCCATAGGGACAGGCATGTGGCGATGATCCCGGCAATTCGCCGAAGATATAATCCACCGATGAAGAGCTTTCGACAATCCGCTAAATGGTCCTTCTCGCGCTGTGAGAAGAATTCTTGCTTCTTTCCGTCGAGGGTAGTCATCACAACGAGATTTTTGCGGTCACCACGGAGATAATTCATCATTTCATGCGTTACCTCAAGGGCGGATTCCATGCTCATTTCACCACGGACATCTTCGAGCACGGAGTATTTCTCGTATTCATTTCGGAACCAATTCGGTGTCTTGTATACGGTAATCTCGATGGCGGAGATAATAATCACCAGTAACATCAATAAGACAAAAACCGTAGACAGAGTGCATATTTTCTTGCGGGAACAGGCGTGATTCGGTTGTAATGTCGTCGGCTTAGACATGTGCGAATACAAATCCTTTCCTCGTAAAGTCTAATAAATTATTCTATAACGATTATATTATTGGAGCGGAGGAATGGCAAGAATTCCGGCTGTGGATTATTTGACACTCTTCTATCAAGGTGATAAAATCAGCGCGTCGCGTAATTTGCATGGACATTAAGTGTAATGGGAGAATAGAGTGGATATGGAACACTACAATTTCTTGCTGATTAATCGCAAACCGCAGCGTTTTCAAGAAGTGCTGCTGGGACAGAAAGGTTTGATTCTTCGGAATCAAGACGGCAGCGTGCTGAATCATGGGATTCTGGTCATGGATCAATATGTGCGTGCATGTCTATATTGCGATGAAGTTCGCAATTTGACATTCCTGCTGGCAAAGCCGGATGATTACGCCATCGTGACACTTATTTTTGCCGAGGAAGAGCAATATGAGGAAGTGCGCGATGGAATCGCCAAAGCATATCCCAATCTTCAGCGAAGTCCGCAGAACAAGAAACTCAACCGTTATGCGGAGCGTTTGATGGAGAAACTTCGCACGGGGAATGAAATTCGCATTGTGGATGAAGTTCGCAAGGAGGATGTTGTCATTTGTCCGGAATGTGGTGTGCAATGCGCACCGGGAACTCCGTATTGCATGGAGTGCGGAGCGGAGCTTCCACAGAATTAAGAATTGAAGGAGAAATCATGAAATCTGCATTATATATGGGACAGAAGTCCATCGAGATGGCTGATGTGCCAATGCCAGAATGTGGCGAGAATGATGTGCTGCTGAAGAACATCTACGCAAGCATCTGCGGAACAGACGTTGCAGTATATTCGCACGGTCCGAACACTGGACACAAGGTGACAGTTGGCGGAGAGTTCGGTCACGAAATGGTCAGCATTGTCAGCCAGGTAGGAAGTAACGTTAAGGACATCCACGTGGGTGACCGCGTCTATCCTTATCCGCGGTTGGTCAAAAGAGACCGGAGCAGAGCAGGGACTGTCGGTGGGTTCTCGGAATACGTTCTCGCACCGGATGCGAAATTGAACGAAAGCGTCTACGCTGTGCCAGATAAAATCACGGATAAGGCAGCGAGCCTAATTGAACCATTCACCGTTGCTTGCAGAGCGGCGAGACGAAGCAATCCGAACGTGGGGGAAAATGCGATTGTCTTCGGCTGCGGAACAATCGGAATTGCGGCAGCAATGGCACTCAAATACTTCGGTTGCAAGCAGGTGCTCATTTCTGATATTTCGGATTTTCGACTGAATATCGCAAAGGAACTGGGTTTTGAAATTTGCAACTCATCCAAAGAAGATTTGAAGACGAAAGCGATGGAAGTCTTCGGAAAGGCAGCCAGCATCCACGGAGAGACAGCAGATGCTGGAATATATATCGATGCCGCTGGTGCTGAAGGTCTGATTGAGACATATCAAAGCATGGGAAAAATCGAAAGCCGGCTGGTTGTCGTTGCCGTGCTCGCTGGACTTCGAAAAATTAACGTGCTGGATATGACTTATTCTCAGCATGCGATCATTGGAAGCGGCGGCTACATGCCAGAAGATGTCGAAGACGTATTTGCAATTATGCAAGATGCTCGCTGGGATGTTGAGCGTATCATTACGGATGTCTATCCGTGGGAGCAATTGCCGGAAGCCATCGAGCGTGCATCTGATTCCACTCACGCGTTCAACGTCGTCATTCAATATAAATAGTAAAAATATATTTTTTTAATAAGGAGATATCCGATGATAAGACTGTACAAAGAGAATAAGCCAAAGTTCTTTAAAATTATGATGATTTTCTGGCTCATCATGTTAGTGCTGGGATTCATTTTGAAGTGGACACTGATATCCAAGCTGATGTGCCTGAGCTTGGCAGCCTCGAGTTATCTTTTTATTGGCACATCAAAGAAGGATGCAGAATGGATTGCAAAGTATGGTGATCCGGATGAATATGAGAAGAAAATGAAAGCGCTGGAGAAAGCTGCTGCCGAAGCGAAAAAAGCAGAAAATGCTCAAGTTGCTGTGGTTGAAGCGACGGAAACTGCAGAAGAAGTTGCAGCGGAAAGTGCGGAAGCAGAAACATCTGAGGAAGCTTCGGAAGAAGCGACCGAAAGCACTCCAGAAGAAAACGAATAATTTATGTGAATTACTCGAATATCCTGAATTATCGCATAGAAAAACGGTTGCAGATTCAATCTGCAACCGCTTTTTATTTGCTTGATTTCGAAGAATCACTTGAGAATTACTTACCGATGTAACGGCTTTCGATATAATATCTCTTCTCGTTTGCTTCACCCATGGAGAAGGTCTTTCTTGGCAGTGCGCCATCTGCAGCAACTGCTGGGAAGAGCATGAACTTATCCATTGCTGGGAGGTAGAATCCAGCATTGCCAGCTTCAGCGGACAGGCTTTCTACTGCTTTTGTGCCGTGAATGTAATCGATGTCGGCATCTTCTTTTTCCTTAACGATTACGTCCAGTGCATTCTGCAGTGCGCCAACTTCCAGCTTATTGGAAGGCTCGGTTACGACGATGGTTCCGCGCTGTTCCTTTGTAACGTAAGGAATTGCGAATTCGCCTTCTGCTGGCTTGTAGTTCTCTTCTGCCAGGTGTGCGCCACCATTCTGGCTCTGGAGAAGTTCTACAGTTTCATTTACGAGATCCATGCCGGACTGTTCCTTCTTTGCGAAGATGACACGATGAATTGGCTCGAATACGATGCCGTCATCGTGGATGTTTTCGATTTCGCAAAGTGCATAACGAGCAGGATGGTTCTCGGCCTCTTCTGGAGTCAGTGTCTTCTTCAGGTTCTCCCACATGGTCTTAGCGGTAGCCAGGGAGTGGTTTCCGTCGCCCATTGCCTGGAAGATGATGTTTCCATCGCCATATTTCTCGGCAGCTTTGTCATAGAGTGCAGAGAGTGCTTCCTTGGCACCTTCGAGATCCTTCTCTTCAATGAATGCGCCGGAGATGTGTCCACCTTCAAGCATCAGGTCTGTGTCATACATTGCAGTCTGTGGTGCGTTAACCAGTGGCTCGATTACGCTCTTATCTGGATCGTCAATCAGAATCAAGATATGTGGCATTTCGATTGGAGCGCCTTCACGGATGCGGAGACGAGGTGGGATTCTCTCGATTACAGTGCCTTCGGTTGCTCTGGTCAGAGAAGTGGATCCCTTGTTGAAATCATACTGCTCGAGGTCGGTGGCGATTACAAGACCGGTACGAGTTCTTCCTTCCGCTGTTCTCTTAATCAGCATGCATCCTGGAGCCAGTGTGCGAAGTGTACCGTCGCTGAGGTACTGATCCATCGTTGCACGAATGGATTCAATCTTTCCAGCTTCTTCTTCTTTGCCGAGGTAGATTTCCGGCAGCATCATTCTCAGTGTGGATGGTGCATCGCCAACAATTTCCTCTACCTGTGCCCAGTATTCTGGTTCCGAAGTGTACTGGTCGCAAGCAACAACTGCCCACTTGCTATAATCTGTTCCTTCTTTTGGAAGCATGATTTCCGGAATGTGGAAACCGAATGTTCCCCAATCATATTTAGCCATAATTATTCCTCCTATATAGTCGTTCTATTCGTTTGTACAGGGCTTGTACAAAGCAGCGTCTGCTTTAGAGCGTAGACACATATATTATCGCTTAAAATAACAAACTTTTCAACTGAATCGGAAAGGTAAATAAAATTTTATAATAATTTTATCGCTACTGAAGTAGTAATGTGGTATTATGTAATTTGCATTATTAGGAAAGAATAAATTTCAGGAGGCTTTTTTCGATGAAAATCATCGTTGCAGGAACTGGTAAAGTAGGAAACTTATTATCGGATCAATTGACGCGAGATGGACATGACCTTGTTGTAATTGACCGTAATCCGGAGGCGCTGGAAGCAGTCATGGAACAATATGATGTGATGTCCATTGAAGGAAACAGCGCATCGGTAGATGTTCTTCGTACGGCGAATATTGAAGATACGGAACTCTTAATCGCAGCAACCGGAGAAGATGAGACCAATCTGCTGACGTGCCTTACTGCAAGAGGGCTGAATCCGGATATCACGACGATTGCTCGTGTGCGTTCTCCAGAGTACATGGACACCACTGAAATCCTGGGCGACCAGCTGGGACTTTCCCTGACAGTGAATCCTGAATTCCAGACGGCGCACGAAATTAGCAATTTGCTCCGTTATCCAGGTTTCCTGAGCCGAGAAGAATTTGTCAACGGCCTTGTCGACTTGGTGGAACTCTATGTGTCGGAAGATAGTCCGATTTGCAATAAACCACTGAACGTACTTTCGGAGATTGCTCGATGCCAGATTCTGGTGTGTGTAGTCGTTCGTCAGGAGGATGCAATTATTCCGAATGGCGATTTCATATTCCAGGAAGGCGACCATATTTACGTTACTGCCTCTGCCTCGAACTTGAGTACGCTCCTTCACAACCTGAATATTGTGACTCGTAAAATTAGAAATGTCATCATTACGGGCGGTGGCCGAATTAGCTACTATCTAGCGAGACGACTGGAACAGGATCATATTAACGTTAAGATTATTGAGCAGCGTAAGGATCGTTGTGAATATTTGGCAGACCATCTGCGTTCCGCGACTGTCATTCTGGGCGATGCATCGAAGGAAACGATGCTCAAACGGGAACATATTGAGGAGGCAGATGCTTTTATCTCGATGACGGGAATCGATGAACTGAACATCATCACATCGCTGTATGCGAGCGCACTTCATGTGCCGAAAATTGTAACAAAACTCGGACGTGGAGAGAACTTGTCGCTGATTGCAAAGATGCCAGTCGGCAGTGTAATCACTC
>CAVFWT010000097.1:0-6471 GCA_963626305.1 bacterium
AAGAAAGATCTCCGAGATACGATTAATAAAGCCGCACTTCTGCAAAACACCAATCCAGAAGTTATTCATATAGGATTTGTCGAAGGCTGGGATGTTTCGCGTATTCTTCCCGAAATTATGGACAAATTTCGCGAAAGATATCCGAAAACCAGACTTGCGATTGATTGTTGCGGGGTCAAAGAAATTTCGACTGCACTTTTGACAGACAATATTCAAGTCGCTTTAACAATGGAAAACTCGATACTTTCTTTTAACGAATTGTATCGAAAGAATGTTGCTCAAACGCAAAAGCTTCTGCTTTATTCTGCGAATAGTGAATATGCGAAGAAAGAGAATGTGACAATCAAAGATTTCCGTCATGAAAAGTTCTTCGCTCCATGGGAAATTGTGGATAAAATGATTTCACACATTCTTGAGATGTATTGTCAGCCCTATGGATTCACACCTGAAATTGAATTCGTCCATAATAATGAGTCGATGATTACTTGTGTACGCAATAATATGGGCGTGGCAATTGCAGATGAATGGACCTGGTGCATTGATTCTCCAAGCCTGAAATATATTCCGCTCAATGTCAAAGATACAATTTCTGTGGCTCGTATGAATGAGGGCGTCAATGATCAGACGGTATACCTTTCGGAAATTCTTGAAATGGCGGTCAAGAATTATTTTCTAAATCAGAATCAATTATAATCATTAGGTTATTCAGTGGATAAGTAAATAAGCATTATACAAAACGTATTATTATCGGTAAAATAAAACCGTGATAATACGTTTTGTTTTTAACAACCAATATTTATTTGGAGGGGAAAAATGGTACACAAGAGCAAAAAGTTAACCGCTGTATACGCACTAATTATGGATTTGCCACTGAGCATTGTAATCACACTGATTTCGCTGATTCTTTCCAGTAATCTGTCTGGTCCTATGTTCATCCGTATGGCAATTCTTGCTTACGTTATTACTTTCTTTGTAAATTTCCTGCCAGCACCAAAATGGGGATTTGATTTTGCAATTAAGCATTCTCAGCCAGGAACATTCAAGTTTGGACTTCTGTTGAACCTTGTTGTAGGCGGAGTATTCTGTGTAATTCTCGATTTGGCGATGACCGCTGTTGGCGTTCTGATATTCGGTGGTGGCACTTTCCAGACTTACATTGTTGCAGTTCTGGGTGGATTCATTCCTTGCTACATTCCAACCGTAATTATCGCTATGCTGTGGAACAGCGTTGCAGATGGAGTATCCAGATCTATCGTTGGTGAACCTCAGCCAGAGATTCCAACTAGCTTCCAGCCAAACGATGATCCATCGGATCATATGATTAACAACTAAGATAACTAAAAATATTGATTATTCGTATCTTTGAATTATGATACAATAAATACCAGTGATACATCCTATCACTGGTATTTAAGTATAAAATTAAAACTTTAAGAATGAGAGGAAAAAAATAATGAAAAGACCTGATTTTTATCCAGTAAGAAGTATTATTTACGTAGATCTGGCAAAAGAAGATTACAGAATCTATCTGGAGAACTGGCTGTACAAGTATCACATTCCGGATAGCATTTCTCAGTTTGGTCCATATGTATCGAAATATGCTTTCTATCAGGCACTGCCAACGCCAGAAGGTGGTGAGAGATTCGGAACCATCCGTATGCAGATGACAGAACATTATTGGCTGGCAAATCCTAACGACATTCATGAATTTGTCCACCACAAGGCTCTGACAGAGTATTTCCCACCAGAAGTACTCGTATGGCAGAACAACATTCCAGACAACGTTGCTTCTTCGATGAACATGGAAGGTGATGATGCGAGAGCAACAAAGGGTGACGAGGATCTCGGTACCGTTCCATTCATCTTCGCATTTGTTCCAGTATGGTGGGAAGATGACTTCAAGGGCGAAGGAAGAACAGTGGAAGATGGTCCAAACTACAGATGGCAGTTCATGGTTCGTTATCCAGAAGGTGTAAGCATGGAAGAAGGCGATAAATGGCTCAAGGAAGAGTTTATTCCAGCTTATACAGAGCAGGATTACGTAACGAGATGCCTCTCCAGCAAGATTATCAAATCTGTTAATGACTGCGAATTTGACCGTATCGTTGAGATGTGGTTCCCAAGCCCAAGTGCATGGACAAAGGCAACAAAGGAAGCTGCAAAGAAGGTTGCTAAGCCTTCATGGGCAGAAACTCCAGACTTCCCATATCTGAAGAAATCCTATGGATTCGCTGGTATCTTCCTGTCCGACATCGCTCGTTCCGACAACATGAACCAGTATCGTGGTTATATCACAATGCGCTAGTGAGTGGATTCAGTCGATTATGAGTAATAAGAAGAAAGAAATATTTGTTCTAGCTTTGCTGGTGGCAATTTTGCCGCCAGCTTGGGCTGTTTTATCTCCGTACATCGGAATCAATGTCGGCCCAATCGCACTGATTGCAGCAGGCATTTACGGCACGAACGGAAATAACTTCAAAGATGCTTTTAAAATTGCAATGGGATATCTAGCCGGCGATGTATGGGGTGTTCTTGCAAACGTTTTTACAGCAAATAGCCCTTTAAATGCGGATCTCTCATTATTCCTGGCATTATTCGTTCTTGGCTTTCTGGTGGTTATCATTTCGAATTGGTTGACGCAGATTTTCTTTATGCCATCATGGCTTGCAGGGTGGGCGATTGCGATGCTTACATTCAGCCTTAATACGCAAACACCTTTGGTAAATCTTGCAATTCAAGTCGGCGTAGCAATGCTTGTAGGTGTATACTATGTCGGAGCATTGCTCGATAAAGTTCACCGTATTATTTGCAAGAACGACTAGTGGCATATAATGATTAAGCTGGTTGTTGTGAATGTTATGAATGTTCTAAAGATTACCGGTTAATTATTAGAATTAGAATTATATTTAAATATGCAAACAGAGAAAAACACTGCAGAAGCAAATTGCTTAACCGCAGTGTTTTTCTTTGTATTGGAATATTATGAAAAATAAATATATGGGTGGGCAAGTGTGATTGCTTATTCCAACTATTCCTAAAATCATAATTATGGGAATAGTTGAACTGTGAGAATGTATCTTTTGTTGAAAATACATTCTCTGCGTCCGTCAAACCACCATTGTGCTAATATCATATATCGCGA
Source organism: bacterium (assembly GCA_963626305.1). Lineage (GTDB taxonomy): Bacteria > Bacillota > Clostridia > Peptostreptococcales > Anaerovoracaceae > Mogibacterium_A. The sequence goes on from CAVFWT010000097.1 coordinate 3,143, forward strand.
ACATTTATCAACTTCAATACCATTTCGTCAGTTATCTTGAAAATACCTATTTATAAAAGGAAATGGCTATTAATATACTATTCTATATTTTGAAATATAATTTATTCAGATAGGACTGGAACAATCAATGTATCACCGGGCTGAACATCTCCAGCATCAACATCATTAATATCGCAAATTTCGTTAACCTGTGCGCGCGTATCGCTACCATCTGCACAGTATTCGTCAGCGATGGTCCATACGGTTTCATTCTCATGTACAACTACTTGGCGATATGTCTTTGTCGTTGCAGCTTCCGTGGATGAGCCAAGTAAAGCACTTAACGAAAATACTAACATCAATGTCATTATTAAAATGCAAACAAAGAAGCGAACTGGTTTAACGACTCTGTATCTCTTGGTAATTCTCATGACTAACTCCTTATACTTATAAATACTAATCTTCTTAGTTTTCTAATATAAAACGCGCTTATTATTTGCGAACATTTGTTCTTTTAGCTTGTAACTGTATTATAATTGCCTCAAAGAGTAAAGTCAATAAGAAAATGAACAGATGTTCTCTTTTATTGGTAGGAATTCTTCTCAATTCATAAATTTGCAAAAAAAATAATAAGGAACCGAGTTTCGTTTTTCCGCAGATACTCGGTTCCTTTAGTTAAGAACGTCAGGCTATATTTATGAATTAGCTTATCACTTCTGTGTTTTTCGATAAACTTCCTGCTTGCTCTCGATTATCTAAGTATGGTTAGTCATGATTTGTCTCAAATGTTCGTCAAGTTCATAAAGATGTTTGCTCGTTATCCCCAGACTTCTTCTGCCACTTCTTTTACCAGCTTCAACTTTGCCCACTGCTCTTCTTCGGTTATCTTGTTGCCAATTTCGCAAGATGCAAATCCGCACTGTGGGCTCAAATAAAGTCTCTCCAGTGGAATATACCTCGATGCTTCTTTGATTCGTTCAATTACCGTAGCCTTGCTCTCGAGAACGGGAGATTTGGTGGTAACAAGGCCGAGAACGACCTTCTTGTCGCCAGAAACTTTAGCAAGTGGTTCGAATCCACCCGATCTCTCGTCATCGTATTCTAGAAAGTATGCCTGTACGTTTTCTTCACCGAACAGAACATCCGCAACTGAATCATATGCACCGGAATTCGCATAAGTGGAATGGAAGTTTCCGCGACAAATATGGGTGTTGATTACGAGATCTTTAGGCGCATTTGCAATGACCCGGTTGTTAATGTCTTTATATGTTTCCTGTATTTCGGTAATTCTACTTGCCGGAACCCCGAAGAATAATGTTCCCTTCTTATCAGCGAACATTCCCCATGTGCAATCATCTAGTTGTAGGTTTCTGCAGCCAGCATCATATAAATCTTGAATAAATTTTCCATATCCGACAACGATATCATCGGCCAAAGATTCTTTACTATCATAATATTCTTTTGTGGTTGCGTCATTAAACGGCATCGAGAACTGTGCAAAGAACTGGGCTGGTGATGGTATGGTTTGCTTTGCAACAGTATTTTCATCTTCAAATTGCTGAACAAATTTAAAATGTTCTACGAATGGATGAACGTTAGACAAGCCAATTTTACCAACGAGATACGTATCATCAATCATCGCAGCTTCACCGTGGAAAGGCAGGCCTGTCTTAGTTGCCTTGTGTCCCACACCGTCAAACCCCCACATGAAATCAAGATGCCACGTAGCTCGGCGAAATTCACCGTCAGTGATGACATGATAGCCGAGATCCTTGATCTTTGTGATTAGTTCTGTAATTGCTTCATCTTCTACCTTCTTCAGTGCATTGTAGTCAATTTTCCCTTCGTCAAATTCTCTGCGTGTCTTCTTCAGTTTTTCCGGTCTCAGAAAACTTCCAACGAAGTCGTAACGAAATGGTGTTGTTCGATTGCTCATTATTATTTCCTCCTTTTAAATACTTGATTAGTATATCAATATATAAAAAAGAACGAAAATACTAAAAAAAAGCAGTTTGCCATAGTTTAAAGCTATGGCAAACTGCTTTTGGTAAACATATTTTTCTAATTAAAAATTTTTTCGATTTAACTATTGGGTCTTACTATCTGTATTAATTATCATTATTATCATGGTCTTTGTCTGACTCTGACTGAATAATTGAGAGGTATTCTCTTAAGGCGCCAACATAAAACTCAGCATACTTACTAAACAAGATATTTTTCTTTCGCACGATGCCGATGTGCATCTTGCAATCCACATCTAATTTACGAGCAATGATGCCATCCCCATTTAGCTTCGAATCAATAACACCGGAACTCACGGTAAAACCGTTCAATCCAATCACCAAATTAAACAGCGTTGCGCGGTCACGAACCTGAATTGTCTTCGGAAAATCTAGCACACTCAGAAATTCCTCTGAGAAATAGAAGGAATTTCGGTCGCCTTGTTCAAATACTAGATACGGATATTGTTTTAAGTCATCCAGCTGCACGACATCCTTCTGTGCAAGCGGATGTTCTTTACTGATAAATACATGAGGTTCTGCAACGAAAAGCTCCTCGAATATCAGGTCGTTCTTGCGAATCATTTTACGAAGGACTTCTTGATTATTCTCCGATAAGAAGATAATGCCTATTTCACTTAAGCCCTCTGCTACATCATCAATGATTTCGCCCGTCTGAGTTTCTCTTAGGATAAAATTAAATTCGTTTGCATTAAATTTTTTTACGACTTCGACGAAGGCATTTACCGCAAACGAGTAATGCTGACACGATACCGAAAACTTCGGGCTGCGATTTTCGCTGACGCCGAAATGATCTTCCATGATTTCCGCTTGCTCTAGAAGCATTCGCGCGTAAGAAAGGAGTTCTTCCCCTTCCCGCGTCAGCGTCATTCCTTTGTTCGAACGAGAGAAGGCCGTGACATTCATTTCTTTCTCGAGATTCCGAATTGCATTGCTCAAGCTCGGCTGAGATATGTATAATTTTTCGGCAGCTTCGGTAATATTGCTACATTCAGAGACCATCACGAAATATCTAAGCTGCTGTAATGTCATGCTTGCGTCCTTTCTTCAAAGAATCATATCAGACGTTAAGAACAAGCGGTTGGTTAACGTATAATATTTAAAAGTTAACGTTCGAATTCTTGTGCCGTTAGACTACTTCGTCAAATCCGCATAAGCTCCGTCGATGACGGAAAGGAGATCACCGGAGGAAATGATGATTTGTTCCCCCCTCTTTCCTGCCGAAATGTAGATTCGGTCAAAAAGTACAGCGGTTTCATCGACAAAGGTCGGGAATGGTTTCTTCATTCCGATTGGCGAGCATCCTCCTCGGACATATCCGGTCAAACC
>CAVFWT010000098.1:0-6292 GCA_963626305.1 bacterium
CATCGGCATCTGGTGCGAAGTCGATGTTGAAGCCGTACTTCTTGACGTACTTGCCGATGGTGTTGCCCATCTCGTAAGCAGCATCCGTTCCCTTCTCGCCGACTGCAGCAGCACTCTCGTACTTCGGCAGGTTGAATGTCTCGGTATTGGCAAGACGTGCGACTCTTCCGCCCTCTTCATCGACGGCGATGAACATCGGAATCTCGGAAGATTCCTGGAGATCCTTGTTGAACTTCGTCAGCTGGTCTGGATCGACGATGTTCTTGCTGAATTGGCAGACGCCACCGATGGAATACTTCTTGATGCTCTCGCGGATGTTGTCGTTAATCTTCGTTGCACCGTCTGCATACGAATCGGCAATTTCTTTGAGCGTGTAAGTCTTCGTATCCAGTGCGTCTGGACGAACGATGAAGAGCTGGCCAACCTTCTGCTCGAGGGTCAGGTCGGAAGTCTTCACGGTTGTCTTGGTTGTGCTCTTCTGCGAACTGCAGCCGCAGAGCATCGCAACGGCAAGAACCGCCGTTGTAAGTAGGATTTTCTTTTTCATTTGTACCACCTTATCTCTAATAATTTGTTACCAGTACTATTGTATACATGGAGCGAACGATGTCAAATGGTACGGATGACGATTCGAAAATATTTTCTTAGTTATGTACAGAGACTGTTCTTTGATTGATTTTCTTTGCGCCACATGACTAAGTTCAGAGCAACCTCCCATCTGCTAGAAGAATAAATTTCTCCGGACATTAGAAATCCGCTGAATTTGAATCTTCAAATCCAGCGGATGTGCTCTAGCTATAATGGGAGAAGCGTGGGTATTCACGCTAGGCATCTTTGCGATTCTCTTTGATTCCCCAGATCAGAGCGATGACTGCCATTACAGCAATCATTGCTGCGCCGAGCAGGAATGCCATCTGATTGGTGTTGCCATCCGATGCCATGGATGCGGTCAGCGGATTGAAAATATATGGGCATACGAACTGTCCGAGATTCTGTCCGCACATGGTGATGGAAATCGCCATGCCGGATGCGGCCAGCGATACGGAGCCGGCAGTGCCGACGATGATGCACGGCATGCAGATAGACAGCGATACGCCGAACAGGAATGCCCCCAGGTAGATGGAAATCATCGAGCTGGCAAAAGCAATAACGAGATATGCGATAACCATTCCAACCATGCCGATGGTGAGTGTCAAGTTGCGTGCTTTCTCGGAGAGTTTACCGAATACTAGTCCGATCAAGAATCCACCGATGGCGAAGAATGCCATGGCGTTACCGGATTGTGCCGATGTTCCCAATGCTTTCTCATCAACGATGTAAGATAGATATACGGAATATACCTGGCCGGCAACGAACAACAGGAACATGGTGAGCGCCCAGATCCACGACTGGACGTTCAGTCCGCCATTCTGCGCGGATTCGCTTACGCCCTCGAGTTCGATTGCGTTGCTGCTGTCTGTAGGTGCGTCGGATGTCTTGGCGTCATGCTTCTCTGGTTTTACATTCGGCAGGCACGCAAGCACTACCACAAGTGCGATGACTGCCAGAAGATGCACGTAGAAAACTTTCTCCCAGGACATGTTAGCAAGCCATCCACCGGCGAATACCATCACCGCGCAGCCGAGCATCTGTGCCGATGTCACATTACCCTGCACCTTATCACGCTCCGGGCCTTCGAAGTTCTCCGCAACGAGTGCAGAAGCAACCGGCTGTACGATGCCGACGCCAACCCCCAGGACGCCACGCAATACGAGAATGACCGGAAGCGATGTCACGAATGCTGGCCCCACGCCCCCCACGAGGAAAGCCAGAATGCCAATGATGGCGAGATTCTTCTTCGACATGACATCCATCATCTTACCCACGACCAGGGTAACCGGAATTACCACTAGGCACGGGATGGAAATCATGTTCTGGATCATGGTCTGGGATGCATCCGGGAAATTCGCCCCGATTACGGCAAGCGCACCAGAAATTCCGATAACGCCCATCATCAAGAGGGCGATGCCGTAGATGCCTACTTTGATTTTCGACTTGTTCATTGGATATCCTCCTTAATTAATCGGTTCGGCATGCGGCCAACGCCGATGCCTCGCTTTGCAGTCTCCCAAACCACTACCCGAGAGAGCCGCACTCCCTACATCCGGCTCTCTCATTCGGGAATTCCCATACAGTATTGTATGTTTCTACATTTGCATAATATCCAACGAAAATGTTGCGGTCAACCGTTTTGTTTTTGACGAAAGTCATCATACATACAAATCTGTCTGTAAAATAACGAAAGGAGATATTCTATATCACCGGCTACTTGAAGCCCTTATAGCTCAATACTTTGAAGTTATTCGTTGCAATTTGCTATGTCCGATGGGTCACCTCTTCCCACGATAGATTCCTAGCTAAAAAACACGAGGGGAGAACTGCCCCCGCAGTTCTCCCCTCGTATTCACTTATCTAGTTATACCGACTTTGATGTATGTATTCTTTGGTTGTAGTTGTGTTGGTCGGCGCTTCATATTTAACGATTTTAAACATCGTTATTAATTTGTTTAATTTAAGTGCTATAATGTCTTCTCTATTGCGGAATCGTCGGATTGTTATAAAGAAAACGGAATCTACCGGTTTATCAAGCATTTCATGACAATTGCTCCAGCCATAAGTTATTCAAAACTTTCGAGCAACTTAATTCACCTCTACTACTTCATATTATATATGAGCACTTCGTGGATTTCCGATGTGTAGCCATCGTAGAATCCGGACGGCATTCCTTGGATAATTTTGGCTCCTCGGTTATATAGGACGAAAAGTTTTTTGTTTTTACCATCGAACGAGAGCCCTTCGATTTCGCCTTGGCGTGTGACGTCATCCAGCGTCAACTCTTCTACCGCCGTCGCTTCGGTGCTGTCATCGGATATGTCAAATCGGTAGATGTGATCCGGCTCGTCGTCATCTGCATCGCCATCATCTGCGGTTACGTAATAGGCGCCATCATAGTATGCGACGCCCTGGATCCACTGCGGAACAGCATGCATGTGGATCTTACCGAGGTATTTGCCGGAGTTCATATTGTACTTATAGAGATAACGACCGGATTCGCCGTCCGCCCAGGAACACATCCACACGGTGGATTCGTCGGGATTCACCGCGATGCCGGAACATTCCGTCTGGCCGCTGTCTTTCTCGAAATTGAACGTTCTTTTGAGCTTCAATGTGTCCGCATCATATACCGCAATCTGGATGTTGGATGCGTTGCCATCGAGAAATTTCTCCACACCGCAATACAGCTCACCGTTGTAGACGTCAATGTCACCGATGTGATTAACCTCGTCGGTGTAACCTTTCGAGAAGGGCTTCTTGTTCTCCGCAACAACATTCCAGTCTTTGTCGTATTTGGTCAGTGTCGTCGAGCCGCTGACATAATAATAATCGTCGTCAACGGCGATGCCCTGGCGACCGGCTACTTCCACGGATTTGGAGAGCGTGTATTCATTCCGAGGAGTATTGGTGCTGTTGGAGCTGCACCCGGTAAGGCTTGGAATACACAGGAGACAAAGAAATAGCAGTATTGCGGAAATACTGCTATTTGTAATGCTTTTTCTAATTTTGTACATCATATACCTCATTACTTCTCTTCATTCATCATGAGCATTTGAAGTCTGTTTTCGATATTGGCATAACTCGTATCCGGATCTAAGTCTAGTGGCAGAATCGAGATGTCACTGTACAGATCTTTGATTTTCTTCGTGATTCCTCGTCCGCACACGTGATTTGGAAGGCATCCGAACGGCTGCAGAATGATGAACGATTTCGCCCCGAGTTTTGCATAATGGACAATCTCAGCGGCCATCAGCCATCCTTCACCGCACGTCAGCGTCATCGGAATAATATCGCTGACCTCTTCATATAGATCTTTCGGATTCACCGACTTCTCATACAGCGGATGCTTCATGGCAATCTTCTCTAATCGCGTCTCGATAAAATTAAATGCACCATTGAGTGCAAACGAATACGGAACGAGCTTCGCTTTGTATTCTTTGATTTCATACATGTTCGCGAGGAAATCTTTGCGGAACTGATTGGTGATTCTCGGGAAGATAGTCTCGTAACCATGCTCTTCCAGGTACTCCTCGATGTGGAAGTTCGTTCCGGGATGGAAGTTCACCAGCAGTTCTCCCGTAACTAATGCTCTCGGCTTTCGAATGGAATCGTCATACTCAATTTCATTCATCCGCTCAATCGAATGATCAAATTCATTAATCGCCGACTTCAAGCCATTGATGGCAGCTTGAGAAATATTCGCAATACACTCATTAAATACGCGGTCGGATTCCCCTTTCTTTAATTCGTATGGACGAATTCTTCTCAGTATATTCTGGAGCATATCCAGCATCAGATAAATCCATGCCGCCTCAACCGCGGTTCTCGCACCCAATACAGAAATGCCCGGATGGATTTCTTTCGTATCCGATGGATCCGTGGTAATGATTGGAACATCTTCAAAGCCAGCCTTGTCCAGCGCACTTCTCAGAATCGTGGTGTAGTTTGCCAATCGACAATCGCAATTGAGCTTCGCCATTCCGACGGCAACTTTCGAATGATTTTCATATTTGCCACTTTGCAATTCCTTAATGATTTCCCCGATAATCATCTGACACGGGAAACAGATATCATTGTGAGTATAACGTTTTCCAAGCAAGATTTCTTCTTTCTCTCCCACCGGAAGTAGGCGCGGCTCGAACCCTTCCTTGATCAAGAGTCCTTCCAGCGTCTTCATAATCGGCGCGGAGATATTCGGCACGAGGAGCACTCTGCCCTGGCGGTCTGCCTTCTGGAACTTCGCAATGTACGGATCCGGCAAAGGCTGAATTGCTTCCTTAGCGTTCATTCGTTCACGTCTTAAGTTGACCGTCTCGATGAAGCTCTGGACACGAATGCCAAGTGAACCGCTCGCTTCCGATTCGTCTACTTTGAGAATGAGCGCACTCTTATTCGCACCTTCCTTAACGATGCGTGTGATTTCATCCGAAAGAATGGCATCGTGGCCGCAGCCAAAACTTACAATTTGAACGAATTCCAAAGCGGGTTCGCTCGCAACCACCATTGCACCGCCCAACATACGCGCATGGAAATCGTTGGTGATTTCTGCTCTCGAGCGATGCAGGTTCACTTGATGGAGCCCCGGAAGCGAATCGACGGTCAGCACCGGAATTCCCTGCTTCGTGAACATGCGGCTTAACTTGTGATTGATAAAAGCATCCGAATGATATGGACGGCCTGCCAGAACAACGGCATACGTGCCCTTCTGATTGGCATCGTCGATGATTGCCTGTGCCGCATCCGTCAGCCGCTTCCGGAATGCTTTTAGCGTATCTCTCGCCTGCGCAAAAGCTTCACTTGCTTCTTTCTTCGTAACGTGGAGCTCTTTGATTGCGTAATTGATAATCTGATTCTTGCGGTCTTTCTCGGAGAACCAATGGAAAATTGGCGTATCGAAATTGACATCGTCTTCCTTCTCGGACATCTGGAAGTTGTTCACAACCATCGGGTATCCCATGATAACCGGGCAGACGTAGCTGCTTTTCTCCTTCTTGTTCTCCGGTGGCATGTGCATGATATACGGCATGAAGATGTGCTTGATGCCCTTCTGGAGCAGGTCATGAATATGGCCATGCACGACTTTCGCCGGGAAGCAAATCGTATCCGAGGCAACGTATCTCAGGCCCTTCTCGAACTGCTTCTGATTTGTCGGGAAAGAATACTTCACGTTATATCCAAGCGACTTAAAGAAGACATTCCAGAACGGAGCACTGTCCCAGAACTCCAGCGTCCGAGGGATGCCAATCGTCTCATCCTTCACCTCTGCAACAAGCTTATACGGATACTCTTCGAAGAGCCACCGTTCGCGGTCTCGCATCAGATCCGGAACTTTGCGGATTGCTTTTGCCTTGTCCTCTACTCGCTTCTTCGCTTCTTCATTATTGCTGATGATGGCGCCCTTCTCGCAGCGATTTCCCGTGATAAAAGTATCTCCGGTTCCAAAATACAAGATGGTTCTGCTGCAGTGGTTCTGACACCGCGTACACGAAACGCCGCTTTCTCTTCGGTAGGTAAAATTCTTCATCGCATCGAATCCGATGAACGAGGATTTACTGTCCTGAGCATAACCGTCTTTCTCGATTTGATGTTTGCAAGAAATAGCTGCACCCAGCGCGCCCATTTCACCCGGGAACGGTGCCAGAACGACTTCCTTTCCGAGGTATTCTTCCAGGGCTTTCAATACTGCGAAATTGCGGAA
>CAVFWT010000099.1:0-6179 GCA_963626305.1 bacterium
AACCTTACCACGGCATTACCCGTTTCGGCGGAATGTTTCTGTTGCACTTTCCCTATAGTTACCTACGCCGGACGTTATCCGGCATCCTCGCCCTGTGGAGCCCGGACTTTCCTCACACCGAAGTGCGCGATCGTCTGGTTTACCCATCTAATTATAATGACATTAATTTTTTGAAGAAACATGAAGATTTTGTGAATTTTTCCGTTGCTCTGCAAAAAAATTCACTGTAATTAACAGGATAAAAGCAATTCCGATATATCCTTGTAACGGATAGAGATATGCGACCATCGTCTTAAAACCGGAAAGGCCAATCCCAAATCCAATAAACGCAGCTATCACCAATACGATTTTCTTTTTGCTGTTATCAGGTACCTTGGTACTAAACCCAAAGAACGTCGTCGATGCGGTTACGTATATCGAGCAATAAAGAATTATTGCATACGCTACATTCAGCACTTTCGAAATTCGGAGTGAATAACCGAGCATCGGGAGATCCAGACTTGCAGAGAAAGCCATATCCTTTGCTAATACAGACAACAGCAGAATCGTCATGATGCCAAGGAAAATTGTACCGAGCGACGCGCCTGTATATGCAGTTTTACGATCCTTCGCTTGGAGCGCACAATTGCCAGCAACGGTGATAAAGCCCATAGAATTATACGCCGCAAAGACGATTCCAGATACCCACCATACCGGTGCCATCTCGCTAGGTTCAAATCCAGATGTCGCACCGCTTTGACTAAAGTTTCCACGGAAGAAAACCAAAATAATCGTTAGTAACGCCACACCAAAGGCAAGCGGCATTACCTTTCCGACGATTGACGAAAGGCGTTCGAAATCGCCAAACACCGTAAACAATACCAGAATAACGATAATTACGCCACCGATCATCGTCGGAAGTCCCAACTCCTGATTAAGTAGTGACCCTCCAGCTGCGCTCATCGATATAATTAGCGTATAATAGATTCCTGCTAGAATATAGCCAATTGCAGCAGAAATCTTCCTATTGTTGCCTGGGCTTATTAAGTCACCGATATCGTTCGAATTCTTGCTTCGAGCAATATATGTTAACATCAATGCTAGCAATACAAATATTACCGTTGAAACGATTGCTCCAATGTATCCGTAAACACCGAAAACCCCGAAGAATTGCCATCCCTCCCGTCCGGAACAAAACCCAGCGCCTAGAACAGCTCCGATATACATCGTCGCAATATTAATGATTCCCATCTTTTTCTTCATAATATTGCTGATTCCGTCCTTTCAAATCTAGAATATACGCTCGTTGTGCATTCAGCTCCGCAATCTTAGATTCTTGGTTCATCTGGCTTCTTTTCAAGCTTTCAATTTGCTCCAAGATTCGATTTGCTCGCCAGTCGATACGCTTAGCTAATAGCTTAGGTTCACACATTATAAACGCCTCCGGGTATTTCCAGCGAATATCATGTTTATCGTAGTGCGTCAAACGAGAGCCATGTTTTCCTGGTGTTGCCACGATAATCTCGCAAATGAACTTTCCCTCATCTACCAGAATTTCTTGCTCAATGTCAAAGCCCTTTTCATACAAATAACAGCGGAGTTCCCCGCTGTTATTTCTCGGCTGTAAAATAAATTTACGATAAGATGCCGTCTTCTCCGGATTCTCTTCTAGAATAGATTCAATCAATTGACCACCCATTCCAGCGATGATTACCGTTTCCACCTCTGCATTTTGCAATGTATTCAATCCATCACCAACTCGGAAACAAGATTCAGGAATCTCAAACGGTAGATCGTGAAAATTCTCAATTGCCTTTGCCAAAGAGCCACTGCTGATGTCACTCAAAATCACCTTAGGAGATACATGATTCTGAAGAAGCAAAATCGGTACATATCCATGATCTGTTCCAATATCAGCTACGGATTCACCGAGTGAAACTGCATCATATAATGCTCGCAGTCGATTGCTAATCTTCATGCTCAATTACTCCAAATAATCCTTCAGTTTCTTGCTGCGACTTGGATGTCTCAGCTTGCGAAGTGCCTTCGCTTCAATCTGACGGATACGTTCTCTCGTAACGTTAAACTCTTTTCCAACTTCTTCCAGTGTGCGTGGTCTTCCATCCTCCAAGCCGAAACGAAGCATCAAGACTTTCTTCTCTCTGTCCGAAAGGGTATCCAGAACCTCCATCAGCTGCTCTTTAAGCATGGAATAAGCGGCAGCATCTACTGGAGTTGGGATATCGTCATCTGGAATAAAGTCCCCCAGATGGCTATCCTCTTCTTCACCGATTGGCGTTTCCAAAGAAACTGGATCCTGAGAAATTTTCTTAATCTCACGCACTTTCTCCGGTGTAATTCCCATTTCCTTCGCGATTTCTTCCGAAGTCGGTTCGCGGCCATATTCCTGAAGCAGCTGACGCGATACACGAATCAGCTTGTTGATAGTTTCTACCATGTGAACCGGAATACGGATTGTTCTCGCTTGGTCTGCAATGGAACGAGTAATTGCCTGACGAATCCACCATGTCGCATAAGTCGAGAACTTATACCCCTTGGTGTAATCAAACTTATCAACCGCTTTAATCAGTCCGAGATTACCTTCCTGAATCAAATCAAGAAAAGAAAGTCCGCGGTTCAGATAGCGCTTAGCAATGCTGACAACCAGACGAAGGTTACTCTCGCAAAGCTTCTTCTTTGCTTCTTCATCGCCCTGTTCCATACGAATTGCCAATTCACGTTCTTCCTCTGCAGTCAGCAAAGATACCTTACCAATTTCCTTGAGATACATACGAACTGGATCGTCCGTTGGGAACGTCTTCGGTACAGTTGCTTCGACATCGATTTCTCCAGTCTTCGTGAGAACAACACCATCATCTTCATCCTCATCTTTTTCCGCATCCATATCGGAAAGTTCATCGGAGTTCGGTTCCCTGGAATCGACTACAGAAATCTTCATCTCGTCTAGCATTTCGTAGACAGCGTCAATTTCTTCTTTGCTGATATTCAGCTCCGAAAGGTAATCGCCAACTTCTGCCAAAGAAAGAACATTACCGTTCTTCTTTGCAGTGGCAAGCATTTCTTCAATCTTCTTGTTCTTCTGCTCTTGAGTTGCTTTTTTTGCCATTAGTTACTCCTTTTCTTTCTGTTCTGCATTTGTTGCTGCAGTTCCATCAGCTGCTGTGCAATTCGAGCTGCATCCTCTTCATTTCCCATTTTTTCCGCTGTCGATAAATCGTTTTGAAGCTCTGCCTTCCGTTGGCGGTCATGGTTCAGCTGATATGAAACCAAACATTCTTGATAGAAGATTTCGTCATCTGGTCCGATTCGAAGCTGTCTCATCGCTTCTCTCATGCGAACCTCTTCTTCCGGATCCAGTGCATTGTACACTCTCTGTGGATCAACGCCGAGAATTCCGGCTGGGTATTCTTCCTCCGCAAGCCGTTCAATAATGGCGAATATCTTATCCCCTAATGTTGTCCGGAAATGTATATCATCTTGTTTGATTCTTTTAACATATTCACGATTGGCGATGGCCAATACAAGAAACGAGAAATCGATGCGCGTCTCGACGCCGGTCGCTGTTTCACGTCTTCTCCGGTTCACCGTACTTCTCGGTATCGGTGGCGCATTCTGTCCGCTATCTGCACGGATTTCTCCAGAAATCGCATATTCCGAAATATGGAATTCCGCTGCAAGTTTTCGAATGTACATGTCTTTCTCTACCGGACTCAGTCCCTCCAGTACCGGAACACATCGACGGATGTATTGAAGCACTTGTTCATCCGAACTGAAATCATAGCCACGGCGAAGAATGTTGAGCCGGAAGTCTGTTGCCGGAAGCGCATCTTGAATCAACTGCAAAAACGCCTCTTTGCCATTCTTCTGGACAAACTCGTCGGGGTCCTTTCCATCATTAATTTGAAGAACGCGCACCCGGCATCCAGCTTTCTGAATGATGTCGATGCCGCGCATTGCAGCATTGATTCCTGCGTTATCTGCATCGTAGGAAAGAACAACATTCTTCGTATACCTGCTAACAAGACGCCCCTGATTCTCTGTCAGTGCCGTCCCAAGCGATGCAGTGACATTTCGAACACCGCTTTGGTAGAGCGAAATGACATCCATATATCCTTCCACCATGAGGACTTTATCCTCATCGGAGATATCTTTCTTTGTGATATTGAGTGCATACAGGTTATTCTTCTTCAGGAAAATGTCGCTTTCGGAGGAATTCAAATATTTCGGTTTGCTATCCCCTAGCGCTCGTCCACCAAAACCGATGACTTTTCCATTCGTATTAATAATTGGAAATATCACGCGATTTCGGAATTTATCATAATAGCCCTTACGCCCTTGCTGGATGAGCCCAAGCTTCAGCATATCATCGGTCGATACACCCTGTTCTTTCAAATGGTTCATCAGTGAATTCCATTCATTCGGTGCATACCCCAGTCCGAACTTCGCAATCGTCTCATCTTTGATTCCTCGATGCCGAATGTATGTATATCCCGGATTTGGGCCAGATGTCAGCTTTCGGAAGAAGAACCGTGCCGCTTTCCGATTGATTTCGTAATACTTCTCGTAATCGATTCGAGGTCCAGAATTTCGTTCCGGCATCTTAATACCATAGTCCTCGCATAGCTTTTCGACTGCCTCGGTAAAAGAAAGATTATTATGCTTCTCAACGAAGCGAATCACATCTCCCTTCTCGCCGCATCCAAAGCAGTGATAATATTGATGCTCTTCGTTCACGCTAAACGATGGGGTCTTCTCACTGTGAAACGGGCACAGCCCCTTATAACTGCTGCCAGCGCGCTTCAGGGATACTTCACGGCCGATGACATCGACAATATTGATTTGATTCTTCAATTCATCAATAAAGTTATTGTCAAAAGCCATTTTTTCCTCCTTTCCTCGCAACTGGACGATGAGCTAAAAGTATTTTTAATAGGTACTAGTATTCCGGCCACGCTTTCGGCACGAAAAGTTCCGAATAAAGTGAAATGGCGTATCGATCTGTCATTCCGGAAATGTAATCCTTTACGGCAATGTTGATGCCATCTTCCTCTGCAATCTTCTGATAGAGTTCCGGAAGATCACGTTCGTGATCACGGAAGTAATTGTAAAGCTGCGTAATCACCATCTCAACTTTGTTCATATCCGCTTCTCGTTTCACTTTAGCGCTATTGTAGACATTCTCAAACATGTAGCTTCGCAATGAATCAAGTGCATACTGAAACGAATCAGTCAACTGTATGTGATCCTGATTCTCACTTGCATGAACAAGATTTGAAATCAGATTATTAATTCGGTCGGAATGCGTCCTTCCCAGAACAGCAATGTGTTCTTCCGGCAAATCAGCCTCAGAAATCACACCACTCCGAATCGCATCATCGATATCGTGATTGATATATGCAATGCGATCACTGATGCGAACAATCTCTCCTTCCAGTGTCATCGGAAGATTTGGCCCACTGTGGTTCAAAATGCCATCGCGAACTTCGGCTGTTAGATTCAAACCGCGTCTTCTCGGTGTAGATTCAATTCGATCAACCACGCGAAGACTCTGTTCCCGATGTTTGAAGCCACCATCCATCAGCTGATTCAAAATAGCTTCCCCGTTATGACCAAACGGCGTATGTCCCAAATCGTGCCCAAGCGCAATTGCCTCCGTCAAATCCTCATTATAGTTGAGAATGCGAGCAATCGTCCTAGATACCTGAGAAACTTCTAGTGTGTGCGTCAAACGCGTCCTGTAGTGATCTCCTTCTGGTGCCAAAAACACTTGCGTCTTATGCACCAATCTCCGGAAGGACTTGGAATGAATAATTCGATCACGGTCACGCTGAAACTCCGTGCGGAACGCACACTTCTCCTCTGGTACCATACGCCCAACAGAATCCGCAGAGCGAGTCGCCCTCGTATCTAATGTCTCATATTCTCTTCGCTCGATATCTTCTCTGTAATTCATAATAAATCACTCATTAAATGGGTTAACTTGTTAATTCATGCAATCGTGTGTGTGATGGACATTAGTAGCAAATTTTGTTATCCCTTGATACCAGTGTGGCCAAAACCACCCTCTCCACGCTCGGTATCTTCGAGTTCGTCGGTAAGTTCGACTTCTACTTTCTCATACTTGGCAATAACGAGCTGCGCAATACGATCCCCGTTCTCTATTTCAAACGGTTCACTTC
>CAVFWT010000100.1:0-6167 GCA_963626305.1 bacterium
GTCTTTCCGCCTTTCTTCATGTAGTTGCGAACCTGTACGTAGTACTTGGTCTTCTTTGACAGCTTCTTAATGGTCTTACCTTTGCTGGTCTTAGATGCCTTGACGTACTTGCTGGAAGCCATGCCGGATTTCTTCGAGTAACGAATCTGGTAGCCACTGATGACTTTCTTGTTCGCCTTGCTTGCCTTCTTCCAAGATACCTTGAAGGACTTCTTACCTTTCTTTACCTTCAGTTTCTTCACGATGTACTTCGAGTAGCCGGCAAGTGTTTTTACATTCTTCTTCTCTCCGCAAAGTGTGCACTGAGAATACGATGTTCCATTCTTGAGGTAACCTGCCTTCTGGGTGTAGGTCTTCCATACGTGTGCACATTCCCAAGTCGTGAACTCGTTTTCTTCTGCAAACGCCTTTGCAGTTGCAGTTGGTGTGGAAACGAGTGTTACTTTTCCAGAGGTTGCTGTATATCGGCGGAACGCATTCTTGTGGAATTCGACATTCTCGCCTTTGATATATACTTTGGTCAGCGCAAGGTTGTATCCAAAAGCATCTGCATCGATGCTTGTTACGCTTGCTGGAATTGTAATTTCCTTGATGGAATGCAGCCCATAGAAAGCGCCCAAACTAATTGTAGTTAGTGTGCTTGGCAGCGAAACACTTTCCACGTTCTCGCAGTATGCGAATGCATATTTGCCGATTGTTGTAACGCCTTCGTCGATTTTTATCTTTTTGATGTATTTTGCGTATTCGTCACTTGTCCAAGGTGCAATTTCGCTATCACCTTTGCGTTTGTAATCCGCCATCGCGCCTTCGCCCTTGAATTCAATCGTGCCATCCGGTGTCAGCGTCCATGTCAGATCTCCGGATTCACCGCTGATTTCCGGAAGCTTTGCAATTGCTCGAGCATCCGTCGTGGCATCGCAATTCTTACAATGTCTGGATTCTGAACCCTCTTCAAATGGGGTTGCTTCCTTGTCTACTGTATACGTGTCACTCCAGTCGTGATCTTTGAGTTCGACAACTTCGGTATCTCTGTAACCGCAATTCTCACAATCTCTATGCTTGCTTCCCACCTTCGTGCAGGTAGAGTCTGTATCGATTACATAGTCACCATAGGTATGTGCCGTTTTGCATCTCCAAGTGATACTATTATCTTTAGCATAGGTTGCAGCAGCTGAATCTGGTTCACATATAAGTGTCACATTACTGCAATCTTCAAAAGCATCCTCCCCGATGTTCTGCAAGGAATCTGGTAATGTTACTTCCTTCAGAGACACACATTTAGTGAATACGCCAATTCCTAGTGTCTCTAATGTTGTAGACATTGTTATAGTTGCTAATTCCCCGCAGTTGTCGAACGCATAAGCACCGATTTCGGTTACGGTATCCGGCATCGTCACGCTGGTTAGGTTCGAAGCATTGAAAAATACAAAGCTGCCAATCGATGTTATGCCATCTTCGATTCGGACACTCTTAATGAAATTTCTATATCCTTTGGTTTTCCATTCAGGGAACACACCTGGATCGCTATAATCTGGCATCTTACCAGTACCGGAAATGGTGAGAAGTCCGGTGTTGTCCAGTTTCCAAGTCACCGTATCCGATAACGTACCATTCGCTTCCCATTCTGAAGAAATAAACTCCACATTAATTGAGTTGGAGACTGCATACTTCAATGCGGTTGAATCCGTATTGCAGCGAATGGTAATAGTTTTCATAATATTCAGAAATGCACCGTTTGCGATATCAATGCTATCATTATTGATTGTAATTTCTTCCAGACTCGTGCAATCTCCGAATGATGCATAACCGATGGATTGAACGCTGCTCGGCAGATCAACATTCTTCAGCGCTGTGCACTGGAAGAACGCATATCCTGAAATTTCTGTAACCGTGGACGGGATAGAAATACTCTCAAGCTTCGAGCATTTTTCGTTAAAAGCATCCTTACCAATCTTCGTAATTCCGTCTTCGAAAACTACCGAGGTAATCTGCTCCTTGTAATCTTTCCAAGGAGCAGAATTACCGTCATAATCTTCCATTGCAGCAGTATCGGCAATTGGAGAAATGGTCATTTTTCCATTCTCATCAATCGTCCACGCGATATTACCATCGTTGTCACTATATGGCAAAGTGAACTCATCACCGCTTTCTCCACTTTCCTCTGCATCACCATTTTCTTCGGTGGCATCGGAAGTATTTTTTGCTATCGCAGTATCGGAAGAATCATCACTTGATTCCTCATTTGCGTTGCTTGTTTTAGCAGGCGTACTGTCTGTCGTCTGCTCTTGTGCAGATTGTTCCTGCTCAGCCTGTGTTTGCGACTCATTCGTGCCTGTGTTTCCTTCCGTAGCAGCAAGTGCCGGAACGGAGTAAGCAACGACGGTTGCAATGCACAAGAGAAGCGATAACATTTTCGCTATTTTCTCTCTCATCATATATTCCTCCTTAATTAAATTATATATTTCTTCACTACTTCGTCTTGACGGTTTTCTTAGCACTCCACTTGGAGTAGTATGTCTTTCCGCCTTTCTTCATGTAGTTTCGAACCTGTACGTAGTACTTGGTCTTCTTCGACAGTTTCTTGATGGTCTTACCTTTGCTGGTCCTAGAGAGCTTCACATATTTACTGGAAGCCATGCTGGACTTCTTCGAGTAACGAATCTGATATCCGCTAATCACCTTCTGATTCGCCTTGCTTGCCTTCGACCAAGATACTTTGAAGGACTTCTTGCCTTTCTTTACCTTCAGCTTCTTCACGATGTACTTCGAGTAACCGGCAAGTGTTTTTACATCCTTCTTCTCTCCGCAAAGCGTACACTGCGAATACGATGTTCCGTTCTTGAGGTAGCCTGCCTTCTGGGTGTAGGTCTTCCAAGTGTGTCCCAGTGCATCGATGGTCTTTACGCTGTCTGGGTTACTCTTGTTGCAAGCGGTACAATGCTTCGATTCGCTGCCCGGTTCCGTGCAGGTCGCCTTCTTGTCAACGGTATACTCCTCCGACCATTTGTGACCCGTTGCTTCAATTTCTCGTACATCTTTGTAATCGCACGCAGTACACTGTCGATACTCACTTCCTGGCTTCTCGCAAGTTGCCTCGGTCGTTACCGTGTAACCTTCATCTTCGTTATATTGATGCAAAATAATACAATATCGCGTGATGCTGTTATCTGCCGCATACTTTGCTGCCGTAGATTCGGAGTTACACTTAATTACCAATTTGTTGCAATAGGCAAATGCGTTCTCCCCAATCTCACTGACATTATCTCGGATGGTAACTTCTTCTAGTGGTGTGTTGCTTTCAAAAGCTCCTTCGCCGATGCTTTTGACCGAATTCGGGATGGTGAGTTCTTTGAACGAGCACGCATTGAATGCATCTTTACCAATCGTTACTAACGAGCTTGGCAATGCGATTTCCGTCAAACCTAGGCATCTCTCGAATGCCGCTTCTCCAATACTCGTCAGCGTACTCGGGAGCGAGATGCTCGTTAAATTGGTGCAATAAGCGAATGCACAGTTGCTAATGCTGGTCACGCCTTCTTCAATTTTGACGGACTTAATATCACTGGAGTATCCCGCTTCAATCCATGGAGCACTCGTTGTTACACCGTCATAATCTTCCATTGCACCAGTGCCGAAGATTGTTAGGAGTCCATCGCTGTCGATTGTCCATGTCAGATTATCCCCGCAAGTTCCAGACTTGGTATTTTTCGGAATTGTCTGAGTCTCGACATAATGGCATTCGCTGCACTCCCTATGTCTGCTTCCCTCTTTCTCCGCAGTGGCCTCTTGATCTGTTATAAAATCGCCGTACGTGTGGTTAATGCATCTCCACGTAATCCCTTGCTCCTCTGCATATGTTTTTACATTGGAATCTGGATTGCAACGAATGACTAAGTCGCTGCTACAACCACCGAATGGTTCCAAAGAGCTTATTTCAACGGATTTTGCTGGTATTGTGATTTCCTTAAGTGCCGTACAATTGTGGAATGCATAACCTTGAAGTGAGGTAACGGATTCCGGCAAGGTTACCTTTTCCAAGCTCGTACAATCTTCAAATGCATATATCAATATGTCCGTTGTTGAATCTTGTATTATTACTTCTTTAAGATTCGGGCAATCCTGAAGAAAGCCAACCGTATCAAGTTTCGAGGCGATTATTTTGGTAATATATTTTTTGTATCCCTTATTTTCCCAAGCATAGTGGTCAAACATGTAGATGTTTCCTTCGCCCCGAAGAGTAAGCAGGCCAAGGTCGTCAATCGTCCATGTAATATCCTTATCTGTGCCACCATCCGTAGCGGTTTTCGGATACGCTACCGTATCCGTCTTGTAATCGCAATATTCGCAATGGAGTGATTCATGACCTTCCTCGAATGGACTCGATTCGTTATCCACTTCACGCTCTGTTTTCATGGTATGCTTGTTGTCAATGCAGAGTCTGGTGATACCGTAATACTTGGCATAATCACTCGCCGCTGAATTCGGATTGCAATAAATCGTGAGGTTGCTTTCGATATTCTCGAAGATTTTCTGTAT
The DNA here is from genome assembly GCA_963626305.1 of bacterium. Classification (GTDB taxonomy): domain Bacteria; phylum Bacillota; class Clostridia; order Peptostreptococcales; family Anaerovoracaceae; genus Mogibacterium_A. The sequence continues at coordinate 4,537 of CAVFWT010000100.1, forward strand.
CATCTCAACGCTATCGTTATAGATGGTCACTTCTTTCAAGCTCGTACAATCTCCAAAAGCAGAATAACCGATGTATTCCACGCTCTCCGGTATCTCGATATCTTCCAATGCGGTGCACTTATAGAAGGCAAATTTCGCAATTGTTTTCACCGAAGAAGGAATTTGAATATATTCAAGTTTCGAACAAGACTCGTTAAAAGTATCCTTGCCGATTTTAGTAATTCCGTCCTTAATTATTAACTGAACGATCTGACTCTTATACTTCTCCCAAGGTGCAGTGTCGCCGTCATAATCCTGCATCTCTGCAGTATCTTTACCATCTGCTGGGGAAAGGGTCATTCTTCCATACTTATCAATCGACCAAGCAATGTTACCTTCTTCATCCGTTCCACTTGCTGGTAATGACGGTGTTTCGTCATTGTCGGTTTCTTCCGTCGTATCCGTGCTGCCTTTCGATGTGTCATCGGAAGTAGCTGGGCTTGTGGTATCATTATTAGAATCAGTCGCACCCGATTTCGCAGCATCCTTCGAGTCCGCATCGGCGGAATTATTCTCCGCATCCGTTTTCGTCTCTGCAGTTGCGTTGTCTGCCGATGTTTCTTGCTTCGTCTGCTCCTGTGCTGCCGGTGCTTGCGAGTTACTGCTTGTTTCCGTTTCGGCAAGTGCTGGAACGGAGTAAGCAACGACGGTCGCAATGCACAAGAATAGCGACAACATTTTCGTCAAAATCCTTCTCATAAGTTTTTCCTTTCGTGTAGAAATTAAAACTCAGTCTCAATTCTATATACTGTGTTCATTGTATCACATTTCACCGATAAACTTGCTATATTCCACACAACAGAGCGGAGTGGAATGCATCCACTCCGCTTATTCTGATATCACAATTTTGTTCGTCATACCATTTCTTCTATCGTATAACGTCCGCCTTGTAACGTCTTTGCCGGAACTACTTCGTCTTGACGGTTTTCTTTGCGCTCCACATGGAGTAATACGTCTTGCCGCCTTTCTTCATGTAATTCCGAACCTGTACGTAGTATTTCGTCTTCTTCGACAGCTTCTTGATGGTCTTACCTTTGCTGGTCTTCGATGCTTTGACGTACTTGCTGGAAGCCATGCTGGACTTCTTCGAGTAACGAATCTGGTAGCCACTGATGACTTTCTTGTTCGCCTTGCTTGCCTTCTTCCAAGATACCTTGAAGGACTTCTTGCCCTTCTTTATCTTCAGCTTCTTCACGATATATTTCGAGTAGCCGGCAAGTGTTTTTACATTCTTCTTCATTCCGCACTTCGTACAGTACGAATAAGTTGTTCCGTTCTTCAGGTAGCCTGCTTTCTGGGTATAGGTCTTCCAGGTATGACCGGTTGCTGGAATTGTTCTCGATTCTTCCTTACCACACACCGTGCAAGTGCGATGTTCACTGCCATCCTTGAGGCAAGTTGCCGCTTCATCAGTAACGTAATCGCCCCAAGTGTGCTCATCGCATTCCCAAGTCGTGTACTCATTTCCCTCAGCGAGTACTCTAGCTGCAGCGTTTGGAGAGGATATCACGGTTACCGTTCCATCTGCCTTGACGACTCTCTTGAAGGCATTGGTATCGAACCGGGTATTGTTACCGGTTCGATACCAATGC
>CAVFWT010000101.1:0-6080 GCA_963626305.1 bacterium
GTCCACGCCCGCATCGCTGCAGCAGCCGATGTCGAATTTGGTATCACCAAGCATAATGGCCTCTTCCGGCTTCGCACCGAGTTCATCCAGCGCAATCTGTAACGGTTTCGGATCCGGTTTATGAGCCTTTGTATCATCACAGGTGACAAGCGCATCGAAATAATGGTCCAGTTCCAAGCACCGCAGATAGTTCAGTGTCGTCGCTTTCGTGCGAGATGTTACCACCGACAGCGTATGTCCCTCTGCACGCAGCTGATCCATCATTTCCTGAACGCCATTGAATAAGCCGATTCGTCCCTGATAATGGGCATCCTGATACGCACGGTAAATCCGAATCGTATCATCTACATCGTGTTCCGGGAAGAAACGCCCCGCCGTATAACGAAGCGTCTCTCCGAACGACTTATAGATGTCGCTCAAGTTTCCGTCCTTTCCCGTGTAATGGCGGAATACCGCCTGCCACGAATCGCTCACGATGTGGTTCGAATTGAAAATTGTACCGTCAAAATCAAATACAACGTGTTTCTTTTTCAACTACAGATTCTCCTCTTCTCTCTGATAAAAGTATCCTTGTATAAGCAAAGCCGCACGATCCCGGCAAAAGCAACTTCATGCAATCCAAGTCACACAAGCCAGGTAAAAACATCTTCGTACTATCAATGTCCTGCGAGCCTGCATATTTTTTGCTATAAGCTTCGCTCTTTCGCATCTTGTGACAGCTTCGCACGGATAAACAAATCCAGATCGCCATCCATCACGGCATTCACGTTGCCGGTCTCTGCACCGGTTCTCGTATCCTTGACCATGGTATAAGGCTGGAATACGTAGTTTCGAATCTGTGCACCCCAAGATGCCTGGCTCATATCACCTTTCAGTTCATTTAGGTTTTCTTTGTGTTCCTGCTCTGCCAACTTCATCAGCTTAGAGGTGAGAATCTTCAGTGCGACTTCCTTGTTTCGAAGCTGCGAACGCTCGTTCTGACAGGTTACCACAATGTTTGTCGGCAGGTGCGTGATTCGAATTGCAGAATCAGTGGTGTTGACGTGCTGTCCGCCTGCACCACTCGCACGATATGTATCGATTTTGATGTCATTCGGATTGATAGTGACGTCAAGCTCTTCGCCGAGGTCTGGCACCACTTCCACGCCGGCAAAAGAAGTCTGTCTCTTTCCAGCCGAGTTAAACGGAGAAATTCGAACGAGGCGGTGGACACCACTTTCGCTCTTCAGATATCCATAGGCGTTATCGCCTGACACCATAATGGTCGCGCTCTTGATTCCGGCTACTGTATCATTCTGCAAATCAACGATTTGCGTCTTGAAACCTTTGCGGTCACAATAGCGCAGATACATGCGTTCCAGCATTTCCGCCCAATCCATCGCATCGACTCCACCAGTTCCTGCGTAGATGGTAATGATGGCATCGTTCGCATCGTACTTCTCGCCGAGCAGCATGCTGAGCTTCAGCTCTTCCATTTCATCTTGAAGTGCTTTAAAATTCTTCTGAATTTCTTTCGCTTCCTCCTCGTCGCCGAGTTCTTCTGCAAGCTGAATGAGATCCTCGGTATCCGTTAATCCCTGTTCGATTCGGGCATATCGATCCAGTTCGTTCTCCAGAGACTTCTTCCGCTTCATTAATTTCTGCGCAGCGGATGGATCATCCCAGAAGTTCTCCTTGCTCATCTCTTCATTATATTTCTCTAATTGCTTCTTCAGACTCGGCAGGTCAAAGATACTCTCCAATTTCCAGGAGCTTCTCTCTCTCCTTTGGAATAACGGTCTTAATTTCGTCCAATTGCAACATAGTAATCTCCTTTTCTTCTATTGGTTCTTTGCACTTCCCTAATAAACGCAGAAGTGCAGATTACCCGAGGGTAACCTGCGCTTCTTTCTCACTTATCTTCGCGAAACTCAATTGCTAGGCGTTTCTTCCGCAGCAATTCTTGTACTTCTTACCGCTTCCGCAAGGGCATGGATCGTTGCGGCCAATCTTCGGAGAGTCGCGGTGAACAGTTTCCTGTACCTTCTCCTCTTTCGGCGCGCTGCTCGGAGCGTTCCCGGCAGCAGCAAGTTCTTCGTCATGGTATTCTTCCTTCGAAGACTCCTGGCTACGAACGCGGCTCGTTCTTTCGGTGCGTGTGGTTACCGTAACGTTGTAGCAATATTTTACTACTTCTTCGCGAATATCGGAAACCATTTCCTCGAACATTGCGAAACCTTCCGATGCATAAGCCATCGCAGGGTCCTGCTGACCAAGGGCACGAAGGCCGATTCCATTCTTCAGCTGATCCATCGCATCGATGTGATCCATCCAACGGTTATCAACAACACGGAGCATAATCATGCGCTCCACTTCACGCATCTGCTCGGTTCCGATTTCTTCTTCCTTTGCTTCGTATACTTTCTCGAAGGCAGCTTTGATATCATCCTTGAGCTGATCCGCCTCAAGATCCAGCTTATCCTCTTCGGAGTATTCGTGGAATTCGGTGCGATATGCCGGCGTAATGTTGTCAAGGGATTCGTAGATGCGATTGAAGTCCCACTCCTCGGCATATTTGGATTCCATAACGACTGGATCCACGATACCGTCTACCAGTTCGTGCATCATGCCCAAGATGTAATCCTTGAGATCTTCTCCGTCCAGAACCATTCGGCGCTGTCCGTAGATGATTTCACGCTGCTTGTTCATAACATTATCGTACTGAAGTACGTATTTACGAATGCCGAAGTTCTTTCCTTCGACTTTCTTCTGCGCATTCTCAATGGATTTGGACAGCATGCCGGCTTCGATTGCCTCATCGTCTTCCAGCCCTACCTTCTCTACAAGGCGCTGCATTCTCTCGCCACCGAAGAGTCTCATGAGATCATCTTCCAGAGAAATGAAGAACTGGGATTCACCCGGGTCTCCCTGACGTCCGGCACGACCTCTCAGCTGGTTATCGATACGACGGGACTCATGTCTCTCAGTACCGATAATGCACAGTCCACCGAGTGTGCGAACCTGTTCCTGCTCGTCTTTACGTGCTGCCTCATATTCTTTGCAAAGCGCTTTGTATGTTGCTCTCGCCTCATTCATTTCCGGATCATCGGACTTGTTGATACCTGTCATGAATGTCATCTGTTCTGGTGTGTATTCGCGGCGCTTCATTTCTTTACGTGCTTCAAATTCTGGGCTACCGCCGAGAATAATATCGGTACCACGGCCCGCCATGTTGGTTGCGATGGTTACCGCGCCGAGGCGTCCAGCCTCTGCAACGATTTCGGCTTCTCGTTCGTGATGCTTCGCATTCAGCACGTTATGTTTGATGCCTCTCTTCTTGAGAAGCTGGCTGATTAATTCTGAAATCTCAACGGAAATCGTACCAACCAGTACAGGTTGTCCGGTTTCGTGCACTTCGGCAACGCGGTCTGCGATTGCGCGATATTTACCCGCTTCGTGTGCATATACACAGTCGTCCTTATCAACACGAGCAACCGGCAAATTGGTCGGAATTACGACAACGTCCATGTTGTAGATATCGCGGAATTCGTCTTCTTCGGTCTTTGCGGTACCAGTCATACCAGACAGCTTCTGGTACATACGGAAATAGTTCTGCAATGTAATCGTTGCGAGGGTCTTGGACTCTGCACGGATGTTCACGCCTTCCTTCGCTTCGATTGCCTGATGCAAACCATTGCTGAAACGACGTCCATACATCAGACGACCAGTGAACTCATCGACGATAAGAATTTCTCCATCCTGGACGATGTAGTCTACATCCTTCTTCATGAGGTAGTTCGCACGAAGAGCTTGGTTAACATAGTGGTTCAGTTCCATGTTATCTGGGTCGGAGAAGTTCTCGATATCAAAGTATTTCTCGCAAAGCTCGACACCTTCTTCAGTAAGGGAAATCTGGTTATCCTTCTCATCGACCTTATAATCGCGTTCTTCCTGCAGCGTCTTCACGAAGCTGTTTGCAGAGATGTACATGCCACTGGAATCTACGCCACGGCCAGAAATAATCAGTGGAGTTCTCGCTTCATCGATGAGAATGGAATCGACCTCGTCCACAATGGCGAAGTTGAGTTCACGCTGAGTCAGCTCTTCCTGATACGTTACCATGTTGTCGCGCAGGTAGTCGAAACCGAACTCATTGTTCGTTCCGTATGTGATGTCGCAGCGATACGCTGCAACACGGTCGTCGCCTTCGATGTCGTGTGTCACACAGCCAACGGTGAGTCCGAGGAAGTTGTAGATTTTGCCCATCCACTCGGCGTCACGGCTTGCCAAGTAATCATTGACAGTGACAACGTGAACGCCCTTGCCTTCCAGCGCGTTGAGGTAAGCAGCCAAAGTTGCAACCAGTGTCTTACCTTCACCAGTCTTCATCTCAGCGATACGTCCCTGATGGAGTACTACACCACCAATCAGCTGTACCCGGAAGTGCTTCATGCCAACTGCACGATACGCACCTTCACGGCAGACAGCGAATGCTTCTGGCAGAATTCCGTCGAGTGTTTCTCCCTCAGCGAGTCGGTCCTTGAATTCCTGTGTTTTTGCTTTTAGCTCCTCATCAGACAGCTTCTGCATATCTTCATCATATGCTTCGACCTGATCAACGATTTTCTCAATCTTGCGAACTTCCTTCGCATTCAGATCTCCGAATATTTTCTCCAAAAAACCCATTTATCTTCTCCTTTAATAATTATATCAACACCCATTATTCGTCTTCGTCCGGAATGTTTTCCACCCGAATGTGTACCATCAGCGCACGGCGTTCGTCAGCGCGTGTAACTCGCACATGGAATATCTTGTGGCGAGAGCGATACTCGAACGAGTCGCCTACTTTCGCGAGACGGTCCAGCTGAATCATCACCCATCCGTTGATAGTTGTGGCGTTGATTTCGATATCCTCGCCAACCATTTCGAAGAACTTCTCCACATTGGCACTGCCCGAGACGGAATAGGATCCATCGTAGAGCGGTGTCACGTCGCGCATCTCCACGGCATCGTGTTCGTCGTAAATCTTGCCGACAAGTTCCTCGATGATATCCTCCATGGTAACGAGGCCGGTTGTTCCGCCGTACTCGTCCACGATAATTGCAATGTGCGTCTTCTTCGCCTGCATCTTCTTGAGCAGCACCGCCGCCTTGATAGACTCTGCCACGTAGGCTACCGGCTTGATGTAGTTCTCAATCTTGCGGTTATCCCCCAGCACGAAGTTGTGGAAGTCTTTCTGGTTGATGATGCCGATGATGTTATCGAGGTCATCCTCGTACACCGGCAATCTGGACAGGCCACTTTCCTTGAACGTCTGTGCGATTTCCTCGAGGGATTCGCCGAGTTCCACTGCAACGACGTCCACTCGCGGCGTGATGATGTCAATTGCCTCCAAATCATCGAACTCAATCGCATTCGTAATCAGTTCTTGCTGTTCTTTGCCGATGTTTCCGCCAATTTGCGCCTCTTCCACGATGGTGATCAGCTCGTCCTCCGTGTAAGAACTCTTCTCTTCGAGGCCGAACACTTTCGACAGAAGTTTCTTCCAAGCGGAGAAGAAGAGATTGAGCGGGCTGAAGATGAACATCAGCACACGCATAATCGGCGCCGAGAACAGTGCAAAACTTTCGGCTTTCTCTTTACCGATATTCTTCGGCGAAATCTCGCCGAAGATCAGAATGAGTATCGTCATCACTGCAGTCGAAACCGTCGCGCCCAGCGAGCCACCGATGAGTTCGGAGAAGAGCAGCGTTGCAATCGCCGTCATGCCGATATTCGCAATGTTATTTCCAATCAGAATCGTCGAGAGAAGCTTATCGTACTTCTCCTCGAGCGACAGAACCAGCTTCGCGTTCTTCACATCATCATTCGCCATATTCTTCATCTTAATTCGGTTGAGGGAGGTAAAAGAAGTCTCCGTCGCCGAGAAGAATGCCGAACACATGAGGAGTAAGAATATGCTGATAATATTTTTTGCCAAATTTTCCTCCTGTTGACAGTTATTTCAAAAATGCACCCACGCAAAGTGCATTATACTATATATTTGTGGTGATTTAAAGGAATCCGATTTTTCCAGAAGCTATTTTACAAGTTTTTTTCAA
>CAVFWT010000102.1:0-6024 GCA_963626305.1 bacterium
GCTCGGTCCCTCCCGGCCAAGCGCCAGACCTCCGCCAATCGAAAGTGCACAGCCGAGGATTTTCGATACGAGAACGCGGAACCAATGCATGTCTTTACGGCCGAGGAGTTCCGCTTCCACTTGTGGAATACCCGATCCCGTCGCTTCCGGCTCTCTCGCCAGAAGGAATGCAATCAGCATCACAAGACAAAGCATCACGCATGCCGCAATCACGGCGTGCAAGAGCCCGGTCTTTGCATATGCCACCAGCTCGTCCCGTCTGTTATCGGCAAAAATAAGCAAATAGCGAAAGAACGAGATGACAATTCCCGTGATTGCGCCAATTGCTACGCCTTGCCAAATCAAAGCATAACGAAAATTCCGTTTTCGCGAGAGATTGCGGATTACGGCACTTCGGCTCTGTGTCTTCTTACTGGTCATCGTTACGTTCGCTCCTATAAATTTATTTTTATCCGATAGAAAAGGGAGGGTGACTTCCATCTCCCTCCCCTGCGGACTATTTGGAATACAGATTGTTCGTGGAGAACTCTGGGTTACAAGTCACATCAATGCCCAGCGACTTCATGGTCTGCTCATCGCGATCACTGAGAATCGCGGTGCAGTGTGCGATGCAGCCTCTCAGCTTCGGAACTTGCTTCAGCGCCATCTCCGCAATTGGGTTCGTCATCTTGCTGATGGTGAGCGCCATCAGAATTTCCTCGCAGTTCAGGCTGGAGGAATCGTGGAACATACTGACCTTCACGTCGCGAAGGCTTTCCAGAATCTGCGACGAAATTACCGGAATGCCATCATCGATTCCTGCCATCGACTTAATCGCATTGAGCATCATTGCGGCAGTGGATACCATGCGCTCCGAATTCTTTCCGGTAACGATGGTGCCATCTTCCAGCTGGATTGCAGTTACGATGATGTTCTCGTCCTCATCGCCCTCTTCCTTGCGCTTTGCTTCAGCGTATTCTTCTGCCGGGCCCACAACCGGACGGTCGTAACGGCTCGCACCCACTTCTTCCATGAGAAGCTTCGTGCGTTCCAGAATGCTTTCGTCAATCTTACCCTTCTTGTAAGAGCACTCTGCCAGCAAGTAGCGGCGAATGATTTCCTGGCGCGATGCTTCCTTGCACACTTCGTCATCGGTGATGCAGAAGCCAACGCGGTTTACACCCATGTCAGTTGGCGACTGATATCCGGACTCATCCCCGGTAATCTTAGTCAAGATTCTCTTTAGTACTGGGAATGCATCGATATCACGGTTATAGTTAACTGCAGTCTCACCGTATGCTTCCAGGTGGAACGAATCAATCATATTTACATCTTTGAGGTCTGCCGTTGCTGCCTCATACGCGATATTCACCGGGTGCTTCAGTGGCATGTTCCATACTGGGAATGTCTCGAACTTCGCATAACGTGCACGGTTGCCGCGACGATATTCGTGATATACCTGCGAAAGCGAAGTTGCCAGCTTGCCCGAACCGCCTCCCGGTCCTGTAACGACAACGAGCGGCTTCGTCACTTCAATATATGGATTTGCACCGTATCCTTCGTCGCTGACGATGGTCTCTACATCAGTCGGATATCCCTTGGTAAAATGATGTTTGTAGGTGCGAATACCACGACGTTCCAGCTTGTTGATGAACATATTTACGGATGGAACATCCTGGTAACGAGTTACGACAACGGAGTTAATCTTCAGGTCGTAATCGCGCAGTGCATCAATCAGACGCATTACTTCCAGGTCATAAGTGATACCAAAGTCCTGGCGAGTCTTACTCGTCGTAATATCTCCAGCATAAATGCAGATGATGATTTCGGTCTGATCCTTCAATCGCTGAAGCAAATTAATCTTCGCATGTTCGTCATAACCCGGAAGAACACGAGCTGCGTGCTTATCCTCTACCAGCTTACCGCCGAACTCCAAATACAGTCTGCCTTCCCCGCTTCCAATTCGCTCACGGATATAACGCGACTGTTCCTCTAGATATTTCTCCGCATCAAAACCAATCTTTTTCATCATCTGTCCTTTCTTTTCTAAGCAATATTTTTATTGGGGGCGAATATTCAGCTCCAATTTATTTCGTTGTTCTTCCTGTCCTGCCAAGTCGAGCGTATACTCCGCATAGATCCGTCCGAATCCATTCTCGTCAAGGTCGTGTTCCAGCTTGTACGTACATATCTCGATATTGAGCGCCCCGTACGGAAGCACATAACGAACGAGTGCGGTCTTCCCCTCCTGGAGGCGAAGCTCCATTCCATTTCCGTGTGGCTTCTCATAACGGTGTACCTCCAATACATCGTCCAGAAGCTTGATTAGGGTTCGATTCTCCTCCATGTCCATCTTCGCCGACTCGTGATACGTGATGTATGTCGCGTTCGGCTTGGTGTACACGGTAGCTTCGGTAATCATTTCCAATTTATCAATCGGATCCAATACGCGCTTGACCTCCGTACCGCTGATATCGACACTTTCTCGGAACTGCTCGTTCCGCAGGTGTAACATAACTTTATTTTTAGCCAATACTATTCCTCATCATCTCAAAATTTTCTTGGAATTGTACAGTTTCTCGCACCACCGCAAGGAGCTCGCTCTCGAATTTCTTACGGTTTAAGCTTAAATTAACAATACAGAGATATTATACACTTATGAAAGTCTTGCTTTCAACCGTTTTTGTCGCTCATATCACAGGAAAGCAAACTCCATCCGCAAGAACACACACGATTCACATATTGATGGTATATAATATGCGAAGTTTCGGAAATAATCCCAGGGAGGAAATATATGAAGGATCAGAATCCATTTGATAACAACGAGCCGAATTTCACGCTCATCAATCCGGACGAGCCAGATCTCAATCCGGAGGCTTGGTCGGAAACCAAGGGCGGAACGGAAGGTTTTTTTACCGGAGAGAAGAAAGAAAGGAAACGTTTCTTCCATCGCCGGCCAAAAGCAGCAAGTGAGGAGTCTGACACGTCCGATTCCTCAGAGTCTGCAGGAATGGCAATCGCTGCCTCAAGCCCGAACGGTTCGGCATACGTCACGAAGAAATTCCTGGCAGTCACGCTGATTATCGCGATTGTCATCAGTTCAGCACTCGGCGTGCTCATCAGTTCTCTGATGAACCGCGGAAGTTCTAGTTACTCCAGTCTGTCCTCGAGTTCACTGGAGGAATCGACGGGTAGTAAGCTGACGATTCAGCAGATTTATAAGAAGAATGCAGATGCGGTAGTTGAGATCACCACAGAGGTTGCGACCGCAAGCGTGCTCGGCACTTCGGTCAGCGAAGGCGCCGGAAGCGGCATTATCGTCAACTCGAAGGGCTACGTTGCAACGAATTATCACGTTATCGAGGATGCGAAGAAAATCAAAGTTCGCCTGCGCAGTGGCAAGAGCTACACGGCGAGCGTCGTAGGATATGACGAAGGAAATGATGTTGCCGTACTGAAAATCAGCGGCAAGAACTTCGCAACAGTTACTATCGGCAAAAGCTCGAAGGTTCAGGTCGGTGATCTCGCGGTTGCGATTGGAAATCCACTCGGACAGCTGGGTGGTACAACCACTTCGGGTATCATCAGTGCACTCGACCGTCAGCTGACCATCAACAACAAGAAGCTGACGCTGCTGCAGACAGATGCTGCAATCAACCCAGGTAACTCTGGCGGCGGACTCTTCAACGGAAACGGAGAACTGATTGGAATCGTCGTTGCGAAGGGATCCGGTACCGGCATTGAAGGCCTTGGATTCGCCATTCCATCGGATACAGCATCACCGATTATCGACGACATCATCGAGAACGGTACGGTTACGGAGAAGCCAGCGGCTGGTATCAGCATTCTGGATGTTACCGATGACACGAAGTCGCAGTACAATGTCGACAAAGCCGGCGTATATATTCACGAAGTATACGGCACCAATGCGAAGAAGGCTGGACTGAAATCCGGTGACCGCATCACAAAGATTAACGGCAAAGAGAAGAGTTCTTCCAGCGAAGTCATTGCTGCCATTCAGAAAATGAAGGTGGGCGATACGGTTTCCATCACGGTTGAACGCGACGGCAAAGAGAAGACGTTCAAGTTCAAGCTGGAGAAGGCTTCGCAGTTCGAGAACCGCACCAGTTCGAGCAGTCAGAGCGATGACAACAGCGGAAGCAGCGACGATAACAGTAGTGGAAATAGTCAATACTAAGGCAGTCGCACCACAGTCCGATGACTTGGTTGCCGAATTGGCAGTATGAGAAGCTTGGTTTTGACGTATGCAGAGTCGGAATCGTAGGAAAATAAAAAAAGGAGCTTGCAGGAATCTGCAAGCTCCTTTTTTTAGCGAAAATGTTTCACGCAATATGTTTCGTCGCATCACAAGGTACATGTGTATGCGCGAATGGACAAGATAAGTGACTATGGTCTCTGACCCATGCCGCCTTCCAGTGTGATGGTCTCGCCGTTCATGTACTTGAAGTCTGGAGAAGCCAGCTGTACGCAAGCACGTCCGATTTCCTTCTCTACATCGCCGTAGTGACCTGCTGGTGGCATCTTAACGTTTGCCTTGAATGCTTCTGGATAAGCCTTCTCGAAGTTCTCGAGCTGAGCAGTCCAAGCCAGTGGGCATACGATGTTAACGTTAATACCGTCGCTGCCCCACTCGGTAGCAGCAACACGGCTCAATCCGCGGATACCTTCCTTGGTTGCCGCATAAGCACACTGTCCATAGTTACCGAAGAGACCCGCGCCGGATGCAAAGTTGATAACCGAACCCTTTGTCTCCTTGAGGTGTGGATAGCAAGCCTTCATGTAATAAAATGCTGCATACAGGCCAGAATACATTGCCAGGTCGAACTGTTCGGTGGTGTGTTCTGCAAGCGGAACGCCCGATGCCGATGCCTGTGCGTTATTAATCAGTACGTCGATTCTGCCGAACTTCTCCATTGCCTTGTCAACAACGTTCTGAACGGTTGCTTCGTTATCCGCACCAGCACTAACATCTGCCTGTACAGGAAGTACCTGAATGCCATACAGTCTCTCCAGTTCTTCCTTCGCATCTTCCAGTTTCTTTACGTTTCTTCCGGTAATTACCAGATTTGCACCTTCCTTTGCATAAGCAGTTGCAATTCCGTATCCAATGGAGCCGCAGCTTCCATCGCTCAATACCGCACGGCCACCTCCAGTGATGATAGCGGTTTTACCTTCTAAGAATCCCATTTTGTACTCCTTCCCGAGCAAGTATTTGCTCTTCTAAAGATCTATATCTGTAGTATAATATGATTTCTCCCAATTTTCTATCCCTGATTTGTTCATATTCATTGTTTTCAAAGCAACCGAGTTCTCATTTAATTTCTTTGAACGATAGTGAGGATAGTTTGAATTATATTTAACATGAAAAAAGCACGCATCCGCGTGCTTCTCAATATGGTTCCAATATTTTGATATCTTCTTAACTGCTTCTAATGGCTTGCAATAATCATGCTGGTACCTTCTCCCAGTTGACTTTCCACGGATATTTGCCATCCGTGCAGTTCAACAATCCACTTCGCAATGGAGAGACCCAGACCCGAACCGCTTCGGTTTCTCGCCTTATCTGCCCGGTAGAATCGTTCGAAAATTTTCGAACAATCCTCTTCGCTGATTCCAACGCCATCATCCCGAATTCGAAGTTCCCATCCCTCTGCATTCGTTTCGGAAGATATCCAGATGTTGCCACCCACCCTTCCGTACTTAATCGCATTCTCGACCAAGTTAACAAGCAGCTGCGTCAGCAAGCTCTGATCGGCTTCAATAAACATTTCATCCGGGATTTCATTGTGAATCTGTATGTCACGCGATGCCGCCATTACTGACATGGATTCGGTGACGGAATATGCGACATCGAAGAGGTTCAATTCTTCGGGTTCAAAGTGATATCTTCCTTCGTATCCGCGAGAGAGCATCAGAAGCTGCGAAATCATCCGCGTCATTCGCTCGTTTTCCTTCTGAATCATCTTTACGTTTTCCAGTCGAATTTCATCGTCTTTCGTGCAGAGCGCATCCTCTGTGCACGCA
>CAVFWT010000103.1:0-5996 GCA_963626305.1 bacterium
CATCTTTACATCATAGCCGGCTTCCATCAGACCACTCGTCAAGATTTTGCTGGCAAGGATTGTTCCCTGACCACCAACACCTACGAGAAGAATATTTTTAACGTCACTCATTATCTTGTCACCTCCGAAATTGCATTAAATGGGCATACCTGTTTGCAAACAGTACAGCCGTTGCAGCTGGTCTTGTCGATTTCAACCTTATCCTTTGTGGAAATCAGAGCTGGACATCCGCTCTTTACGCACAGCTTGCAGTTCTTGCACTTATCCTGTTCCACAACGCACTGATGCTTATTCATTGTTGGGAACTCATCAATATCCTGCTGGCTGAATTTCTTCAGAACGCATGGCCATCTCGTGATGATTACGCTTGGTTCATCCGTTGCAATACATGCATCCAGAGCATTGTCGACTTCATCCATCTTATTCGGATTAACGATATGAATGTTTTCTTCCTTCATTCCGATTGCTTTGAGCAATGCCGGAATATCTACTTCTGGTGCCTCTGCACCCATCAGGGTAAAACCAGAACCTGGATTCTGCTGATGGCCGGTCATACCGGTGATTCTATTGTCCAAGATTACGCTGATGCTGTGACCCTGGTTATAGATGGAATCCATGATACTCGTAATTCCACTATGGAAGAATGTAGAATCACCCAGAACACCTACGGCTTTCGTCTTAGCTCCAACCATCTTATATGCCTGAGATGCACCGTGTGCCATCGAAAGGCTGGCACCCATGCAAATCGCGGTGTCCAGTGCATTCAGCGGTGCATTGGCCCCCAAGGTGTAACATCCGATATCGCCATTCACCATCAGGTCTTTTCTCTTCTTAATGGTCTGGAAGAAGCCTCTGTGTGGACAACCCGCACAAAGTTCTGGTGGTCTCGTAACTGCTTTTAACTCAGAAGTGTAGCTCTCTGATTCTTCACCGGTCAGTGCCTTGCGTACTACGTCTGTATTCAGTTCATCGAATTTAGGGATGACTGGTTTTCCGACACACTCAATACCATGACGTTCCAAGAATTCCTGCAAGTATGGATCCATTTCTTCGATGACATAGACCTTCTCCACCTGAGAGCAGAAATCTTCAATCAGCTTCGTTGGGAGTGGGAATGTCATTCCGAGTTTCAGGTAGGAAGCATTCTTTCCGAATGTTTCCTTCGCATACTGATAAGAAATACCCGATGTTACGACACCAATTTTCTTGTCATACCATTCCGGCTGATTGAGTTCGCAAGTATTTGCATACTCTTCCATATTCTGGAGCTTCACTTCGAGGTTTGCTCTCAGTTTCTTCGCATAAGCCGGTGCGGTTACGTACTTATTGATATTCTTCTTATATGGGATGTATTCTGGCTCAACGCGTTCGCCCAGTTCAACGATGCCCTTTGAATGACAGACTCTCGTTGTAACGTGGAAAAGAACCGGTGCATCAAATCTTTCGGAGAGGGCAAAAGCAAGTTTCATGAAGTCCTTGCATTCCTGACTGGAAGACGGTTCCAGCATCAAAAGTCTTGCGGCTTTCGCATAATTTCTGTTGTCCTGCTCATTCTGAGAACTGTGCTGTCCCGGGTCATCAGCACAGACAATAACGCATCCACCAGTTACACCAGTATATGCAAAAGTAAATACTGGATCAGCAGCAACGTTCAAGCCAACGTGCTTCATCGCGCAGAAGGAGCGAACACCAGCAATCGAAGCACCAATGGCAGCTTCCGCAGCAACTTTCTCATTTGGTGCCCATTCCGAATATACCTTCTCCTTATACTGAGGCATATTCTCCAGAATTTCGGTGCTCGGAGTTCCTGGGTACGCCGATGCAAACGTGCAACCACCCTCATAAGCGCCGCGGGCAATCGCCTCATTACCCGACATTATAACTTTCTCGGCCATCTAATTACCTCCTAAATCAATTTAAATTATTTTCAAATTGAAATATTTTTACACCTGAATTCTAGCATCCGGATTTCAAAAGGTCAATAAAAAAGTGAAATATTTTTGCAAATTTAAAAATTTCTTCACATTTTGTTGTGCTTTAATCATAATTTTTTAAGCAGAAGGTACTCGTTTATTCGAATAAAAAGTCCAGTTTCCAACTGTTTCGGACAAAATTTCGCACGCAAAAAGACTCCGTTGCAGTAACCTACTAGCGGAGTCTTTTTGAAATTAAATTGCAATATATATTCGGATTACCTTACCGGAATCGGCTGATTGAGATCATCTTCATCATCGCGAATCTCTCGCAGATAATTGTAAAGTGTAGTCTGCGAAATGGAAAGTGCTTTGCAAATGTACGGTGTGGTAGCGCGTACATCAAAAATTCCTTGTCGCTTCAGATCCCGGAGAAGATTAATTTTACCCTCTTTCGTGTCCAGTTCACCCGATGTCATCTTCCAGATGGAATTCATAATGGCATTCTGAGCCACGTGCTGAATGATATTCTGAGTATTGTCTTCTGGTTCGTATTTCTCATCTTCTGTATTCACATGAATCTTGTAATTGATGTAATCGCGGAGTTCTTCCAACTTAGAGTTATCCTGGTTAATGCATATCAGCACAGCTGGCTGGCCTTCCTCGTCACGGATGATAAAATGCGAAGAGCGCAGCTTCCGCCCCTTCTCTGACACGCTGTTGTAAGCAATCATGTGCCCATCATCATCCACCTGACGCAGAATCATCTCGTAGATGGATTTATCCATGCGTGTCCCGACCTCACGGCCAGTGACGTTGCTATTTGCAATATATACCATCTGCATTTCGTGCAAATCATGTACAGCAACCTCCGTGTCCCGACCCTCGAGCTTCGCAATACCCTTTGCAATTCCAATCACCACATCAAGTAATTCTTTCTGTTCCATTGCCATTCCATCCTAAATAGATTCATGAGATTAAATCGTCGTTTTATTGGTATTAATGATAGCACATGAAATTAAAACATTTCAATAAAGCCTGTAAAATTTTTTCAGATTAAAAAGGCATTCTGAAAATCGCTTCTTTTATAAAAAAAGTGCAACCTTGCAGTTGCACTTACGTTCGTCTTTATTTGTCCGATTTTGATGCGGTTCTAGCATTCGAAGGACGGAATTATTCGTCCTTTGCCTTGTCCCAAATTACTTCCATACGACGAATCTGCTTCTCATCCGTTCCATTGCGACGAAGCTGTTTGAGATACATTTCCTTTGGAATACCCATCTTCTTATAAGCTCCGATGAACTTCTTCATGTAGTTATTCATGTACATCATGAAGCCACCCAGGTATACAAGACCCAAGAGAGCAACTACCAGCGCAAGCTTCCAGCCTACGCATAATGCAGATGCAATGACAGCAACAACCCAAACAATACCGAGGATTCGGTTAATCTTCGTCCAGTGCTCTGCATTCATCTGCTTCGGCATCTCGACGCCCTTTTCCTTCATCTGATTCTTATATAAATTCTGCTGATAACCCTTTGACTGACGGTTAAACTGTGGTGGACGTTGTTTTCCTTTACCCATTCTATTTCTCCTTTAAGTTATATTACTACTTATTATACAAGGAAATCCGCTAATTTCCAATGCTTTTTTGTGCACTTTCTATTCGGTTTTATCATTTGCTTTCATCAAGTCAAGGCCTTCTCGGCGCTCGGATACAACCGGCACATAGTCTTCGTCGCTGAATACTGTTGTGAATCCGTTTCCGTTCACTTCACTGACATTCGAAATAGTGATGAACGCTGTCGGATCAATATTCAGCACCTCGCGCTTTACTCGGTTCAGATTACGGCTACTGATGACGCACGAAATAACATCAAAATCTTCCTGAATATATCCACCTCTTGCCGGAAAAATCGTCGTTCCATATCCGAGCTGAAGCAGTCTTTCGTTCACGTCCTTGCTGAACTTCTTGCTGAAAATCTGCGTCTGAACACCACCTTGATTCATGACCAGAATGTGGTTCATCACAACGCTGTATACGATGGTATACAGGATACCGAGAATAATTCCGTTCGTTGATGTAATCGGCAGCTGGATGATAAAAATACCGATATCCAATGCAGACATTACCGGTGCAACTTTGAGGCCGAACTTTCGGTTCAAAATAATCGGTGGAACATCAATACCACCTGTCGAACCACCCATTCGGATTACCATACCGATACCAACACCGTCTAGGACGCCCGCACAGATGGATGCTAGTAGCGGATCTTCTACCAAATGCTGCAAGGCATCGATATTCTGGAATACGCCGAGAAAAAACGGAAACAAGAATGTTCCGACTGCAATCGTTGCCGCAAAACGCTTTCCGAGGAGTGCCCATCCCAGTAAGAAGAGCGCAATATTCACTGCATATACCGTCGCAGTAACGCTAAATCCAAAGTAATTATGTGCACTTCTTCCGAGTCCGGAAACACCCGCTACCACCATATCATAAGGAAGCGCAAAACACGCCATTGCAAATGCACTCATTGCATTTCCGAGAACAAGCTGAACCATATCGATTATTAAATTGTTTCTCTTTTTCATATTTATACCTCCCTTCAACAAAAAAACACCAGACATGCCGCCTAGTGTATAGAATCTCTTAAGTCACCGAAATAAATCATAACTTGAAAAAATATTAAAGTCAAGGAAATTTCCTACACTCTTGTTATCTGCTTGCACGCTTACTATAATAAAGAATGCGTTCTTCAAGCGAACCACAAATCGCCGATTATATATTCGGCAAAAACATATAACGAAAAGCAGAAGAAGCATATTATCTACAACTATAAAGGAGCAAAATATGATTCAACTACATATATTCGATTGCGACGGAACATTGCTCGATTCCATGAGAATGTGGGATGACATCAGTAGTGATTATCTTCGCAGCCAGGGAATCCAACCGCCAGAAAATTTGGCAGAGATTCTAGATCCTCTTACCTTTCCGGAATCCATCCAATATCTCGTAGAGCATTTTGATATCGGAAGTTACGAGGAAACCAGCGAAGGCTTGATGAATCGCGTGCTGTGGCATTACGAGAACGACCTCGAGTTGTTTCCTGAAATACCGAATCTTCTCGAGGATGTTGATGCCGAGGGAAAACCAATGGTTATCCTCACCAACTCTCCAAGAAATTTCATCGTCGCTGGACTAGAGCGCACCGGAATTGCTCACTACTTTGAGAAACTATTTATCTCGAATGAAATGGGATTGTCGAAAGACCGCCCGGAGATTTTTGCGAAGGTCTGTGAATCGATGAACGTAAAGCCCGAAGAAGCACTCGTCTACGAGGATTCATCATTTGCGATTCAAGCTGCCAAAGAAGTCGGATGCCAAATACGAGAATTCGATCGCTACCGTTGATCAGTCGTACCGATTAGCTACCTCGATTGAAAACGAGTTTACTTTTGTCCGAAGAAGGCATATAATACCTTCGTGCAATTAAATAAGGGGAGCTCGAAAGGGCTGAGAGTAAGGATTGACTTAGACCCATAACCTGATTTGGATAATGCCAACGTAGGGAAAACATAAGCGAAAGCAAGAGGCTGTGTCAATTTTTTTGACACAGCCTTTTCTGATGTTTTCTTTCTTACTCTAAATGAAAGGAGATTACCATGTTTAAAGAACAATTTGATCAGCTTCGCGAGAAGAGCGCGCTGGTGCACAACATTACCAATTACGTTACTGTGAACGATGTTGCAAATGTCATTCTGGCCTGCGGCGGCAGCCCAATTATGGCAGATGACATCGACGATGCGCCAGAAATCACGAGCATTTGTGGTGGCCTCAACCTCAACATTGGTACGCTGAACAGTCGCACCATTCCGAGCATGTTTGCCGCCGGCCAGAAGGCAAAAGAACTCGGTCACCCGGTTCTGCTCGATCCGGTTGGCGCAGGCGCAAGCACAATTCGTACCGAAACCGCTGTAAAAATTATGGAAGAAATTCATCCGACCGTTATCCGCGGGAACATTTCTGAAATCAAGACTTTGGCAACGGGAAGTGGCACAACGCAAGGTGTTGATGCGGAC
>CAVFWT010000104.1:0-5939 GCA_963626305.1 bacterium
GCTTTATGGAATATGATAAGGATAATCGAATCCGAGGAATTCTGCTGAACCGTGTGAGCGATCGCTTTAACAGTACGCTGGCCTCAATCATCGAGAAGGAACTGGGAATTCCGGTGCTGGGCTATATGCCGAATCAGCAAAACACTTCCGTCAAGAGCCGGCACCTTGGACTCGTTCTCCCGGAAGAAGTCCAAGATTTGCGGATAACCCTGGAAGAGAATGCGAAGCGCTTATCCGAAAACGTGGACCTCGTGCGAATTCTCGAAATCGCCCAATCTGCTCCGGAACTTGCCGTCGCAGATTCTGAGAACCTCGAACATGAAAATGTAGAACAAGAAGACTCAGAACATGGATGTTCGGAATCAACAAAATCGCTCGTGCGAATCGGAATCGCTCAGGATGAAGCATTTTGTTTTTACTATAGAGAGAACCTAGAGATGCTCGAAAGTATGGGCGTAGAACTTGTTCCGTTCTCGCCGCTTCACGATGAGCATCTTCCCGAAGATATTCACGGACTGTTGATGGGTGGTGGCTATCCGGAACTTCATCTAGAAGAACTATCTGCTAACGAATCGATGAAGGTGGATATTCGGGAACTCGCGAAGGCAGATATTCCGCTTCGGGCAGAGTGCGGCGCGTTCATGTACCTCGGCAAAAGCATTATGGATTCGGAGAGTGGCGTGGCGTACGAGATGGTCGGCTTGACCGACGGAGAGGCGAGACGTGGCGGACTCAATGGGCGTTTTGGATATGTGACGTTGACGCCGAATTCATCAGCGGAAATCCAAGGTGAAATTCGTGCGCATGAGTTCCACTACTACGATACATCAAACAATGGAAATACCTATCAGGCGTTAAAGCCGGTATCGGGGAAAACCTGGAATGCGATTATCCGAAAGGGCAATCAAGAGATGGGATTTCCGCATCTCTATTATCCATCAAATCCGGACTATGCGAAACGTTTCCTGCAGCAATGCATGGATTGGAAGAAGGAGCATTAATCGTTGAAAAATTCATTTGCTTTCTTTGAGAATAAAGAGTGTCAATATTATCCTTGTCATGAAGGGCTTGAAGAATTGAACTGTCTCTTCTGTTATTGTCCCCTGTATTTCTTGCCGGAATGTCCAGGGAATCGAGAGTCGATTCAGCGTAAAGACGTTGTCATTCGAAGCTGTATGAATTGCGATTATCCGCATCGTCCCGAGAATTATGGTGAGATTATGCGAATCCTTCAGCAAGCGATTCGCGAAGGAAACGTAGCAAAAGGAAAATCAAAGCAAAGAGAATCAGAAGAGGAGCGTTAATCATGCGAATCGAAGAAATTCTGAATGGCAGATATACTATCGAACCGGTGAATTGCAAGCTCGAACAGGAAATTCAAGAAGCCTGGGATGGCATCGCAAAACCAATCGGAAGCTTCGGAAAACTGGAACGAATGCATTACCGAATTGGTGCAATTCAGAAGGAGAAAACACCTGATTTCAACCATTCGAGATTGATTGTCTGCTGCGGAGATCACGGCATCGTGGAAGAAGGTGTCAGTCAGTCCGGTCAGGAGGTGACTGCAATCTGCGCATCGAATATCGGTACTGGACACAGTACCGCTGGTGTACTAATGCATTCAGCAGGCGGGGAAATACTCGCGGCCGATGTCGGCATCTGTGGTGAGTGCCCGGTTCCGGGGACGATTGATCGACGTGTTGCAGATGGCACAAGAAACTTTTTACAGGAACCGGCAATGACACGAGGTGAATTTCTGGAGGCGGTCCAAGTTGGAATCGACCTCGCAGAAGAGAGCCAGCTTGCCGGCGTTACCTTGCTTGCTGTCGGGGAAATGGGGATCGGAAATACGACATCTGCAGCTGTATTAGCTGGAAAATTCTTAGGCCTCGATGCCGAAGCGGTAACCGGACGTGGCGCCGGACTCGATGATGCTGGAATGAATCGAAAACTCGAAGTCGTTCGGAAAGCGTTATTGATGGAGACCGCACTGGGAGATGAAATAAGAACCTTAGACGATACAGAGCGTACAGCATGGGATATGGAAAGTAAAACCAGCGATACAGCAGGCAATGCATCAGACGATGTAATATCCACATTCTGTCAGTTCGGCGGGTTGGAACTTGCGGCAATGGCAGGGGTCATCATCGGTGGCGCTATGTATCACATTCCGGTGATTCTAGACGGTGTCTTGAGCATGGTATCCGCTTGGGTTGCAGAGAAATGCGCTCCAGGATCCAAAGAATATATTCTGCCATCGCACATGAGCCGTGAACCGGCGGCAAAAGAATTTGCGAAGGCGTTAGACCTAGAACCGGTAATCGACGGCGACCTCGCGGCAGGGGAAGGTGTGGGGGCAGCACTCCTCATCGGAATGCTCCAGAATGTGAACGATGTATTTCTCCGTGCAGAGCGTTTCGAAGGTTATGGAATGGAAGCCTACGAACGCTATGAAGAACAGGAGTAAGAGATATGGTGGTACTAATCATTGGTGGCAGCGGAAGCGGCAAATCCGCGTATGCGGAACAGCGTTCCCTCGAATTTGGAAATCATCACGCATATTACGCTGCGACGATGGAAGCCATCGACTTAGAATCGAAGCGACGCGTGGAACGCCATCGGCAGCTTCGAGCGGGTGGTGGCTGGATTACGCTCGAGCAACCGAGAAAAATCGAGAAAATCACGACGCAAATCGAAGATTATGATTCGGTGGTTCTCCTCGAATGTCTCTCGAATCTCGTCGCGAACGAAATGTACGGTGGCGACGATGAAGGCAGACTGGAAACGGATGAGTTCGTTGCAGAGGATTGTGCGCGCCAGATTGTCGAAGGCATTCAAGCGGTCTCCCATGCAGCCGAAAATCTCGTTATCGTATCCAATAACGTATTTGAAGATGGGACCGAAGCAGTTCCGGAACTTCGCACTTACCTCAAAGTCCTCGGATTTGCGAACCAGATGATCGCTGAAATCGCTGATGAGGTTGTCGAAGTTGTTGTGGGAATCCCCGTATTTTGTAAAAGTAGTCCGGAAAGGAGCAATGCTAACGATGAGAATTCTTAAATCCATTGCGGTCGCATTCTCGATGTATTCCAGAATTCCGATGCCGCGTTTTCGATGGGCATCGGAAGATATGAAGTATCATCTCGCGTTCTTTCCATGGGTCGGTGCCGCAATCGGAATTGCCGAGTACCTCTGGCAGATGGTGTACTTCTACTTTGGCGTGAGTGACTTAAGCCACGTCCTCGTCGCCGTCGCACTCCCCATCTTGATTACGGGTGGATTCCATCTTGATGGGTTGATGGATACCGCGGACGCCTTGTCATCTTGGCGCACGAAAGAAGAACGTCTCGAAATCCTCAAGGATCCGCATATCGGTGCATTCTCGGTGATCCGCCTAGCCCTTTATGGACTTATTTTTACCGCGGCGGTCGCTGGATTGACTGACGATACAATCCTAATCTGGATGGGTACATTCTTCTTGGCGAGGTGCTTCAGCGGAATCGGTGTAATCACTTTGAAATCCGCTCGAAGCGATGGCCTTCTCGCCACCGAAGCCAGCAGTTCCAGCCCGAAAGTCGTCCGCACGATACTCGTCATCGAAGCCGTTATCTGTGCTGGATGGATGATGGGGCTCTGCCTCATCCCAGGATTGATTACTGTGGCGATTGGATTCACCGCATTTGTGTATTATCGTTATTTCGCATATAAGAATTTCGGGGGCATCACCGGCGATCTTGCCGGGTGGTACCTGTGCATCACAGAACTCTGTATGACACTGGGTCTCTGGCTTACCGAAATCCTCGGAATATTTGTCTAAAGAAGGAGGTTTCGCAATGAAACTGATTATTGGTGGCTACGCCCAAGGTAAAAACACTTACGCAACCACCCGCTTCCCGGCGTACCTGCACCTTTCTGAGCGCGACTACAAACTGGCTTGGCAGATCCCCAGTGGCAACGTACCGGAAGATAAGCAGGAGGAGCGTCACAGTGGCGTGGTGATTAACCATTTGCATCGAATCATACGGGAGCTCCTTGATGAAGGTTCGACGGAGGACCAAATTCGAGCGCTTCTGTTGGAACTGAAAGACAAAGATTATGAAACGGTCTTTATCGCCAACGAAATCGGCAACGGCATCGTCCCGATGAATCCGGAAGACCGCGAGTGGCGTGACGTGACAGGACGCATTCTTGTGGCAATCGCTGCCGCCTCCGATGAAGTTGTTCGTATCTACTGCGGAATTCCACAGGTGATTAAGAAATGAGCAACCAGGAAATAATCAATGCAGAAACAAAGACGTGCATGGTGTATCTCATCCGTCACGGCGCGACACCGGGGAATATGGAAGGCCGATACATCGGACGTACCAATCAGCCATTATCCGAAACTGGCAAGGAACAAATTCGCGCTCGGTCATATCCACATGTGGACAAAGTGTTTGCGAGTCCGATGATTCGCTGCATCGAGACGGCAGGAATCATCTATCCCGATGCCATCTACCGACTAATTCCCGAACTTCGAGAGTCGGATTTTGGCGACTTCGAAGGAAAGAATTACGAAGAGCTCGACGGGAATCCCGATTATCAGGCGTGGATTGATAGTATGGGGAATCGCCCATTCCCAAATGGCGAGAGCCGAGCGCAAGTACGGGAGCGCGTCTGCGAAGGCTTCCGGCGAGTCCTTAAGGAACGAGAAGATGCAGAGGCAATCGCTGTCGTTGCACACGGCGGAACGATTATGACCATCCTCGAGAATCTTTTCGGTGGAAATTATTTCGATTATCAGGTGAAGAATGGAGAAGGTTATTCTTTTGAAATATCATATGATGGCATTTGCCATAGGCTTTGTCCTCGATCTTATCGTGGGTGATCCACCGAGCTGGCCACATCCGGTTCGATGGATGGGCATGCTCATCGGGAAATTGACGAAGGTGTTCCAGGCGCGAGGCCAATGCGAGAATCCCGAAGAGGAATCTCGCAACATGAGAATATATGGACGTGTGATGGTAATTCTCGTTGTGCTGACAACCGGAATTGTTACTGCGTTTCTCTTAATTACCGCTTACCGAATTAATCCGATTCTGGGGTGCCTGGTGGAGGCGTGGCTCACCTTCCGCTTGCTCGCAACCAAAAGTCTCAAAGATGCATCGATGAACGTCTATTATGCACTTCGAACCGGATCGCTGGAAGATGCGCGCTACGCGGTCTCCATGATTGTGGGACGAGACACCAGCGTGCTGGACCGAGTGGGTGTCACGAAGGCAGCGGTGGAAACCGTTGCGGAGAACACGTCCGATGGCATCATCGCTCCGATGCTCTATACGGCACTGGGCGGACCGATTCTCGGGATGATTTACAAATCTATGAATACCATGGATTCCATGGTCGGCTACCGCAACGAGAAATTTATGGATTTCGGCAGAGCCGCAGCGAAGACTGACGATGTTGCGAATTTCATTCCGGCAAGAAGCAGTGGCGTTCTCATGGTGGGGGCAGCCGTTCTACTGGAACTCTTCGGGAATGATTACTTCGATGGCCGAAATGCGTGGCGGATATTCCGACGCGACCGGCTCAAACACGCCAGCCCGAATGCGGCGCACACGGAAGCGACCTGCGCCGGCGCGCTGGATATTGAACTTGCAGGCGATGCAGTTTACTTCGGTGAGGTGCACCACAAACCGACGCTCGGGGATGCGATTCGGCCGATTGAGACGGAAGACATTCCGCGTGCCAATCGTCTGATGTTAATGACCGCAACACTCTGTGAAGGATGCTGTCTTGCCTTGATGGCGGTGGTAATTCTTCTTTAATCGAACTGCAAATACGTAGTCAGAAACTATCGAACGAGCACTAGCGAAAACGACTAGCAATATAACAACAACGAAACATCAAAGCAACAACTGTAAGGTGTGACAGGCATTAACTACAGAGCATCGTATAGC